>JAJRVC010000135.1 GCA_024277475.1 Deltaproteobacteria bacterium | reverse complement strand
GCCGCGGAAAGTGATTCCCTTTTCTATCCCGTGGTAGATGAATCGTTACGTCCGATCGGCATAATTTCCTTTCTGGAGATTAAAAGCCTGTTTATCAAGGAAGGATTGGAGAGCCTGGTCGTGGCGTGTGATCTCATGACCGACATCCATGCCGTGACAATGCCTGAAACCCGGCTTATGGAGGCCCTGGAGGAAATGAAGGAAGTGGAAGTGGAAGTTCTGCCTGTTGTCAGCACCGATAATGACCATCACCTTGTGGGCATGATCGAACAGAGAAAAATTCGGCAAGCCCTCAGCAGAGAAATTATTCGCAGACATCGTGAGGAGACATGAGTTGTTAGCGGAATTTAATTGGGTTACCGTTTACGTGAACACTTACCAAATCAAGAAAGGTTTAGATCTTCCCATTGAAGGCACACCGGCATCAACCATTGAGACTGCACGTTCTGTGCGCCGGGTTGCGCTGGTCGGAGACGATTATGTCGGCATGAAGCCCAAGATGGCGGTGCAGGTGGGCGATTCGGTTAAAATAGGTCAGGTACTTTTTAACGATAAGAAAACACCGGGGGTTCGCTATACATCACCCGGTTGCGGCAAAGTTATTGCCATCAATCGCGGTGCCAGGCGTAAATTCGAGTCGGTGGTCATCGAACTTGACGGACATGCAGCAGAGACCTTTCCATCATTTGAAGCATCGGGCCTGGCCACGCTTGATCGTAATGAAGTTCAAAATAATCTGATCGCATCCGGTCTGTGGACCACCCTGCGAACCAGACCTTACAGCAAAGTCCCGCTGCCGGGATCGGTTCCGCATTCCATTTTTGTAACAGCCATGGATACCAATCCGTTGGCTTTAAATCCGGAACCCGTGATCAAGGAGCAGGCCAGCGACTTTGTCAATGGCTTAAGAGTGCTTTCCCGTCTGACCGATGGAGCGGTATTTGTCTGCCGGCTGGCAGGTGCCGACATTGCAGGAAATGATGTGCCAAACGTCGTACCGGCAGAATTTGCCGGGCCGCATCCGGCCGGCTTGGCCGGCACCCACATTCATTTCCTGGATCCTGTCAGTGAGTATAAGACCGTCTGGTATGTCAATTACCCGGATGTTATTTCCATTGGCAGGCTGTTTGTCACCGGCCGGTTATACCTGGAGCGGGTGATTTCCCTGGCGGGTCCAATGGTTAAAAATCCGCGGCTTATTCGCACCCGCGTGGGCGCAAGCATTGATGAACTCGTCGCCGGACAGTTGAAGCAAGACAACCTGCGGGTGATCTCGGGCTCTGTTCTTTGCGGAAGACACGCCCAAAACAACTATGCATTTTTAGGGCGGCACCACCTGCAGATTTCGGTCATCGCGGAAGGGAGCGCACGCCAGTTTTTGGGTTGGATGGCGGCAGGCTTTAACCGCTATTCCGTCAAAGCGCTATACGCCTCCGCATTTTTCGGCCGCAAGCGTAAATTTGCGTTTACCAGTTCGGCTGAAGGTAACAAGCGCCCTATGGTGCCCATCGGCTCCTATGAGAAAGTCATGCCGCTGGATATAATTCCAGCCTACCTGCTGCGTGCTGTCATTGTGGGGGATACCGACCGTGCCCAGGCGCTCGGAGCCCTGGAACTCGATGAAGAAGATTTGGCCCTCTGTGCCTTTGTATGTCCCGGAAAATATGACTACGGCCCACTGCTGCGCGAAGTTCTGACACGCATTGAAAAAGAAGGATAAACCGACTGATGAAGTCGCTGCGAAAGTTTCTGGATAAAGTAAGGCCGTCCTTTGAAAGGGGGGGCAGGTTTGAAAAATTTTATCCGCTTTTTGAAGCTACCGATACGTTTCTGTATTCAACCGATGAGATCACCGCCGGCCAACCGCATGTTCGTGACTCCATGGATCTGAAGCGCATTATGATCATCGTCGTCTGGGCGCTGACCCCTTGTGTACTAATGGCCATGTGGAATACGGGTTTCCAGGCCAACTCCGCTATGCAGGCCATAAAAATGACATCCGCCCCGGGCTGGCGAGGTGCTGTGCTGACCGGCCTGGGCATCGGGTACGATCCGGGAAGTATCCTGGCAAACTTCATTCATGGCGCCCTTTATTTTTTACCGATTTATATCGTCAGCATGGCCGTTGGCGGCGCCTGGGAGGTCCTCTTCGGTATTGTGCGCAAAGAAGATTTGAATGAAGGTTTTCTGGTGACCGGATTGATTTTTCCCCTTACGCTTCCGCCGACGGTTCCCTTGTGGCAGGTAGCGCTGGGCGTTAGCTTTGGTGTTGTGATCGCTAAAGAGTTGTTTGGCGGCACCGGCCGAAATATTGTGAATCCCGCCTTGGCAGGCCGGGCGTTTTTATATTTTGCCTATCCGGCGCATAGCAGCGGCAACAGCGTTTGGGTTGCCGTGGACGGGATCAGCGCGGCGACACCCTTGGGGGCTCTGGCAACGACCCCTGTCGGCACCGCTATGCAGGCCATTCATGTCACCTGGTCCCAGGCCTTCCTCGGTACGATTCCGGGCTCATTGGGGGAAACCTCCACATTGGCGTGTATGATCGGCGCGGCCATCCTGATCATTGCCGGTGTCGGCTCCTGGCGCATCATGATGTCGATGCTCATCAGCGGTATGGGCTTTGCCACGCTGTTGTGGGTCATCGGCAGCCAGACCAATGCCATGTTCCTGTTGCCGCCCTGGTGGCACCTGGTAGTGGGCGGCTTTGCGTTTGGACTGGTTTTCTGTGCCACCGATCCGGTATCTGCGGCGCTGACCCTGGGCGGCAAGTGGATTTACGGTGCCTTGGTGGGACTTTTGACTATATTGATACGCGTCGTCAATCCTGCTTATCCCGAAGGAGTCATGCTTGCGATATTATTGGGCAATATTTTTGCTCCTGTAATTGACTTCTTCGTTTTGCAGGCCAATATCAAAAGAAGGCGGATACGAAATGGCCAGTGAAGGCGTCGCCAAAGCCTATACAGTTGTAATTTCATTATCTTTGGTCTGTTCCTTTCTCGTCGCCGGGACAGCGATCGGATTGCGCCCCAGGCAGGAAGCCAATCGTATCCGGAACAGAAAGACGGACCTTCTGATTGCAGCCGGTCTCTACGACCCGAAAGCGCCGGTGGCAGAATTGTTTAAACAGGTTGAAACGCGTATCGTCGATCTTGCTACCGGAAAATATGTCCCCATAGATCAGCTGGATCCAGCCACTTATAATCAAAGACGGGCTGCTAGAAATCCCAAATTAAGTATTGCGATTGCACGCAATCAAGACATCGCCGAAATCGGCCGGCGGGAAAAGTATTCCTTCGTGTACCTCGTAAAAAAAGACGGCAAGCTCGACGAGATTATTCTGCCGCTATACGGCAAAGGGCTCTGGTCGACGCTATACGCCTATCTGGCGTTGGATTCTGATTTGACAACCATTCGCGGTGTTACCTTCTACCAGCAAGAAGAAACCCCCGGACTGGGGGCGGGCATCAGCAACCCGTCCTGGGATGCAACCTGGAAAGAAAAGAAGATATATAATCAGCAGGGCAAAGTTGCTTTTCGATTGGTCAAAGGAGGGGTGAAATCCCTGTCTCCCGGGGCCGCCAACGAAGTCGACGCTTTGTCCGGGGCTACGCTCACTTCCAACGGGGTCACAAATCTCATCAAATTCTGGTTGGGTAAAGACGGTTTCAAACCGTTTTTAGGCCGGTTATCGACTAAAGGAGCCTGATATGGCTGCACTGAAGACCAAAGATCTTTTGTTGGACCCCATCTTTCGCGAGAACCCTATTGCCGTTAAGGTGCTGGGTATCTGCTCGGCATTGGCCGTAACGGACACGCTTCAAACCGCATTTGTCATGGCCGTCTGCGTAACTCTCGTGACCGCGTTTTACAGTGCTACGGTAAGTATGATCCGAAATCAAATCCCGGGCAGCGTGAGGATCGGCGCCCAAATCACCATCATTGCAACGTTTGTCATCGTCGTAGACCAGATCCTGGAAGCTTATCTCTTTAATATATCCCAGGAGTTGTCGGTTTATGTCGGCTTGATCATCACCAACTGTATTGTCATGGGACGAGCGGAAGCATTTGCCATGAAATACGGTCCATGGGCAAGCTTCATGGATGGGATCGGCCATGGTCTGGGTTACGGCTTGGTATTGATGCTGGTGGGGTTCATCCGTGAACTGTTGGGGTCAGGCTCGTTATTTGGTTTCGAGATATTAAAACCGGTGCACCACGGCGGTTGGTATGTAACCAACGGGCTGATGGTCCTGTCGCCCAGTGCGTTTTTTATCATCGCCCTTTTGATCTGGGCCGTGCGTACCTATAAACCGGAATTGATCGAAAAGGAATAGCCCATGGAATATTATCTGAACATTTTCATAAAATCGGTTTTTCTCGAAAACATGGCCCTGACGCTCTTTTTGGGTATGTGTACGTTTTTAGCCGTATCAAAAAATGTCGGTACTGCCATCGGCCTGGGAATTGCGGTGGTCTTCGTTCAAACGATTACAATACCCCTAAACAATCTGATTTATCAACACATTCTCAAAGCCGGAGCACTCTCCTGGATCGGACTGGGGCATGTGGATCTGACGTTTTTGGGACTGCTGAGCTACATCGGGGTCATTGCCACCGCCGTCCAGATACTGGAAATGGTGCTGGATCGCTTTGTGCCGGCACTTTACAATGCTCTCGGCATTTTTCTTCCATTGATCACAGTCAACTGTGCAATTCTGGGTGGTTCCCTGTTCATGGTGGAACGGGATTACAATTTTATGGAGAGTGTGGTTTACGGGCTGGGTTCCGGCAGCGGTTGGGCCTTGGCCATTGTGGCCCTGGCAGGTATCCGCGAAAAATTGACATACAGCAACCCGCCACCCGGTCTAAGAGGCCTGGGAATCACGTTTACAACAGCCGGGCTGATGGCCATGGCCTTTATGGCGTTTTCCGGCATAAAACTATGACGTAACCGTTCACGGGTTCAGAGGTTCGGGGTTCACAGGTTAGATAACCCAGAACGCTGAACCTGTGAACGCTCTAATCTGGGAAGGTTCTGGGTGCGAACGTGTTGAGCATAGTCAACGTCTTTTTGGAGTGGAGATGATGTCATGAGTGTCGTTCTCCTTGCAGTCGGTCTTTTTACCGCTATCTGGATCATTATGGTCAGCCTGATTTTAATCGCCAAGGCGACGCTTTTGCCCAGCGGCGACATAAAATTGGTCGTCAATAAAAAAAAAGAGTTCGTCATCCAGCCCGGTGGAAAACTGCTGGCTATTTTGGCTGAACAGTGCATTTTCGTTCCATCAGCCTGCGGAGGAAGTGGCAGTTGCGGTCAATGCCGGGTAACGGTGCTTAGCGGTGGCGGTGACATTTTACCCACTGAATTGGCCCATATCACCAAACGGCAGGCTCGAGAAGGCCGGCGGCTGGCCTGTCAGGTGAATGTCAAGCAAGATATGGAAATCGAGCTGCCGCCCGAGGTGTTTGTGAGCAAAAAGTGGGTGTGTACGGTCCGGTCCAATAAAAATGTGGCTGATTTTATTAAGGAACTCATCCTCGAATTACCTGAAGGAGAAGTGGTGGATTTTAAACCCGGCCAATACATCCAAATTGATATTCCGCCTCATGAGCTCAGCTTCAAGGACATTATCATTGAAGAGAAATTTCGCCCGGCGTGGGATAAGCGCAATTTGTGGCAACTAACCTCGCGGGTTGCAGAACCGATTACCCGGGCGTATTCCATGGCAAATTATCCGGGAGAAAAGGGCATCATTATATTGGACGTCCGGATTGCCCTTCCACCTGGTCCCGGAATACCTCCGGGATTGGCGTCTGCGTATATTTTCAATCTCAAGCCCGGCGATCCGGTGAATATTTCCGGACCCTACGGCGAGTTTTTAATTCACGAGACGGATTCCGAGATGGTTTACATGGGTCGCGGGGCGGGCATGGCACCATTGCGAAGCCATATTTTCACCCTGCTGAAGCAGCGCAACAGCCGACGCAAAATATCCTACTGGTATAATGCACGCAACCTCCATGAATGCTTCTACCTGGATCACTTTGAACAGCTGGCCAGGGAGTACGAAAACTTTTCGTTCTACCTGGCCCTTTCCCGACCGGCTCCCGAGGATCATTGGACCGGGCTGAAAGGATACGTCCACCAGGTGCTCCATGATACCTATTTAATAAGCCATCCCGAGCCGGAAGATGTTGAATACTATGTGTGTGGTCCACAGGTCATGAGCCAATCCGTGGTCCATATGCTGGAGGACCTTGGGGTTGAGCGCGAGAGCATTTTCTATGATGACTTCGGGGCCTAATTATGCCTCGAAATTTTTATAATCTACCAGAATTCCATCATTCCAATTAGGGTGAAACCCCTTGGGAAATTGCCATGTTCGAATTACTGGCCACATTATTCGTTATAGTGTTTGCGGGTTTTAGTCTGATGCTCAGGGACATCCTGATTAAATACAAATCCGGCAAATCGTGCCGACGTCAGGCGAAATCCGCTCAAAATAGTTGGGTCCCAAACTGTGAGGTCTGCAACGCGGCGTCTAAGTCCTGCCGGCCGGTCCGTCAGAGTGATAAAAACGTCAGTAATCGTTCACGAACGAAGGACTCGTCGCAGGCTGAACGGTGAACTCCCCGGCCCAGATCTGACTTTTCGTTGTTCAATTATTTAGATTCATATTTGGAAACCTGATACGGGCCGTAATATAATCTTATAAGTCGCACTCTCCGAGGCGTAGGCGCTCTGAAGCGTAAACTACGCGCCGGAGGCCAGGGCGGGGGCTGAACCCGTGAACGCTTGCGGAGATTTAATAATGGAGGCTATACTAAAAGCGAAAGATATTATGACCACAAAAGTGTTGACCCTCAAACCGGATATGATCGTAGGTGATGCGGCCATCAAGTTGGTAAAAAAAAATGTCTTTGCCGCACCGGTGCTGGCACAGGACGGTTCCTTTATCGGCATGTTCTCCCTGCAAGGTTGTATGAATGCACTCGGTGATTTGATCTACCACGAAGTACCGTTTCCCGTCCATGTGAGAGATTATCTGGAACCGCATCAACACAGGCACGCGATCTCGGAAAATGCCCGTTTGTTTTCCATCGCCAACATTTTTGCTCATAGTGAGCAATTCGTCATCAACCTGCCTGTTTTACGTCACGGGAAAGTCGTCGGAATTGTCGCCCGCCAGGACGTCATTCGGGCGGTACTCAAACTGATGGCCAAAATTCCTCAAACCAGGGAAGCTACTTTATATTTGAGCGGCCTCGAGAAAGAACGCCATGAAATAGCAAAGCTACGGTGACGAGGGTTCCGAAAGCCCCAATCAATGCCGTCCTCGACGGTGTGATGCCGTCTGAGGATCGATCCGACATCTACCTCAACAACCACGTCGACTTGTAAGACAAACCTCTACAGAAAATAGGGCCAAAATCCTACCTGATTATCAGGCCCACACCGATACCGGAATCGTAGGCGCAAACTTATAATGTATCTAAATGACGAAAATTCAAACGACGAAAAGAGAAATGAGCTATGAGAAAAACTATGAACAAACTATTGGTCGTATTCACTATCTTGACGTGTACCCTGGTGGCGTCACAGTTGATCGCCGGGAATAAAGTGGGGGATGCTGACATCACGTACTGGGTAAAGGATGCGCTTCGCCACGATCCGCGCGTGGACGCTTCAAAGATAGAGGCAAGCACCGAGGAGGGCACTGTCACCCTGTCCGGCAGTGTGGACAACCTGAGCGCAAAGAAATACGCGGATCTTGAGGCCAGTAAAATCAATGGTGTGCTGGGCGTGGTGAACAAGATTGCGATTAAGAAGGGGCCGGTACGGCCGGCCCTTCCTTATGGACCCATCGTGGTGGGTGGGCCTTTGGTCACAGCTATTGTTGGGGGTCTGGAGAGTGTGGTAACTGATGACTTCACTATCTATAAACAGCCTTCATATTTTAAACGGGCAGCGCAGCCTACTGAGATTTACAATGGAGTCAACCCGATACCCCAGATTATTTTGAATGGTCATAAGTATGTGGCCAAACAGGCAATAAAAGCAAAGATTCCTTTTGCCAGCGAGGTCCTGCGTCTTAAAACCCAGACGGCTGAGCAGAACACTTTTGCCCGCACCGCTAAGGCCGATGATGGTGGTGACATCGCCCGCATAAATCTTAAGATCAATGCAATCAAGTATCGTGCGGTCACCGAAACGCTTGGTGACTCCTTTAAATTCGATTAATGGTTGGGTTTCCATTTTTTTACCCGGCGGCATGAAATTCTATAGAAGCAAGTGCCGCTGAAAGACGCGCAATCGGCACCCGGCAGGGCGAACAACTTACAATGCTGCCTCATAACCGCCTCTCAAAAACTTACCGCCAAGCGCATCATTTATTGCCACCTTCAGACGGCAGGATTAGAATCTTTTTCAATTTTTCCATGGCCGTGCCAAAATCTTGCCATTTACCTTGTTCAAGTGCTTTCTGGGCCTTGTCAAATTCTTCCTTTACACGAATCAATTCATTACTTTGAACCGGGGCGGCAATTGTTTGCTTCCCAGGTCGGGCTGAACCGAAGACGGCTCCCAAGGCCTGTTCGAGTGTCGGTTCCATGACCACCTTATTGCCGTGAATGACAATGATACGTTTAAGCTGGGGTATGCTTATTCCTTCAGCGATGAGATACACCGGTTCCACGTAGAGAAACGAGTTGTCGATGGGAATAACAATCAAGTTGCCGCGAATGACCCGCGATCCCTTCTGGTCCCAAAGGGACAATTGTTCGGATATCAGCGTATTCTGATCGATCATAGCTTCAATCTGAATAGGGCCGAATATCAGCCGCTCCTTGGGCAGTTGATAGACCATCAGGTGTCCGTACTGCGGGAAATCACATTTGGCCGCCATCCAGGCGATCATATTGTCCCTGCTTTGCGGGGTAAAGGGCGTCATGAGAAGATACTGGAGCACTTGCGTGCCGGGCAGACGCATCAGGATGTAGTAGGGTTCAAGCGCAATTGCGCTGCCTGCATATTTTTCCTGCGGAAAGCCCCAGAGATCTTCCTGGTTGTAGAATACCTGGGGGGCGGTCATGTGATACGTTCGGTAAAGATCGGCTTGAATGGCAAACAGATCCTCGGGGTAGCGCAGGTGCTTTTTCAAATCCGGGGGCATTTCCGCCAGGTCTTTGAAAGCACCCGGAAAGGCCCGCCGATAGAGGGCCAGCACCGGGTCTTGGGAATCCATCACATAAAGCTGCACTGACCCGTTATAGACGTCCACGATGGCTTTTACCGAGTTTCGGATGTAATTCAGTTGATTGAAATTTTTTTTATACGGCGCTGAATAGGGAAAGCGGTCGGATATTGTATAGGCATCCTGAATCCAGTAGAGTTTTCCTTCACTGAGAACAAGGTAAGGATCTTGATCAAGTTCTAAAAAAGGGGCGATGCCGGCGACACGCTCGTGAACGTTTCTCCAGATCTGGATGCGACTTTCAGGCCCAAGGTATGAAGTCAGCAAAATATTTATGTCGGACTGGGTCCAGGCAAACAAAACCTTTTTCCAGAAGCTGTCAAGGGGGATACCCCCTTTCCCCTGATAGCTGGTGTAGACGTTTTTATTGCCCTTCGGGTAGTCAAACTCCTTGACCTTAGTCGATACAATTCGGTAGCCGGGTGTATTTTCACCATAGTAGATGGCCGGCTGATCCACAGTCATATCGAATGCGGACTCCGGTGGGATATTGTCGATAATGTACTCAGGAAGGCCTCCGTAAGCTTTTTTGGAGACAAAGTTCATGACAGCGCCATAGCCGTGAGTAAACTGAAGGTATTCATTGACCCAGGTCCGCGCCTTTGGGGGGAGTTGGGCCGCCAGTTCACGGGCGGAGAGCATTACTTGATGATAGCCGTCTTTCAGGTGATAGCGGTCCACATCCACCTGGTAGAATTTATAATACAGCCGCATTTCCTGGGTCTGACGATAGGTCTGAAGAATGGGCCGCCAGTCCCAAATACGGATATTATCAATTGTTTCCTGATTTTTGGAGATATCATCAAGGGTCAGGTCTCCTAAAGCGGGATAGGTCTTTTCTTTAATTTGATCGAGCTGAAAAGCCTTTCGTGTAAATTCAATATTGTTCTTAAGATAGGGTGTTTCCAGTTCAAGTTCGCTGGGTTGCACTTTGAATTTTTGAACCAGGCCGGGAAGGGCAATAATAATGGCAACATACAGAACAAAATAACTGGCGGCGCTGATCAGAAGCATCTTAAAGCGCCGGGTGAAAAAGCTTACGGCAATCATAATTGCCAGTAGAACAGAAGCAAACAGCATGATCCAAAGCGTGATTCGGCTGACGTTATAGGCGGTATAACCCACTCCGTATACCACCCCGGTTTTTGAATAAAGGAGCTCGAAACGATCCAGATAATAGCCCCAGCCCCACACGCCAATTAAAAAAAGGAAAAGAAGGGACAGGTGGCCGATTATCTTCCAGCTGCGCTGCAGAATGTCGCCCCGACCGAAGCGAAATGCGCCAAAATAACTATAGGCAACGAGTACAATTAATAGGGTGATGAAGGTCAGGCTCATCATGCTGTTTTGGATCAGTTCGTAAAACGGAAGGCGAAAAAGATAAAAGCCGATATCCTTGCCGAAGATCGGATCTAATCGGCCGACGGCCCCGCCCCAGTGGAAACGGAGATAGGTGTCCCACTCGGAATGAAAGTTGAAAGCAAATATGAGGGCAATTACAGCAGAAATCACCATCCCGCCTGCTTTTAAAAGCCCGGGAGAAATTTCTACGCCCTTTTGGGTGTCAATCCGGGCGGTATCGCCATCAGCGGCTCTGTAAAAAGCCGCTGTGGTCCTTGCCGCAAACCGGAAATGAATCCAGGTATAAAGAAAGACAGCCAGGAAGGACAGGCCCCAAAGAGACCATTTGACGGATAGCAACCGCCAAAAAATATTCAGGTATCCTATCTGCCGTATCCAGAGCCATTGCTGTATCAAACCGGATGTCACGGATAGAAAAACAAGAAAACCGATCGCCACGACAATTAAGGTGGCTAAAATTTTAGCAGCTCTTTTTTTCATGGTTATCCTCTCTTCATAGTGATGCTTTCAGGTTATAAACCGAGCGCAGCTAAGATTGCGGCCGAGAGACCAAGATAATCTTTAATTAATTTTTTCTTAGCCGCTGCACAGCTATAAAAATATGAGATTGCCCAGTAAAAAATCCCTCAACCCAAATAGCACCATGCTGAATATATTACATATACCGGGTATATTTATTACTAAAATCAGAATTATAAAACCTGCGCCGGTCCGGCCAAGCTTCTCATAACTGGGACGTAGTTCTTGCGGCAGCAGGTATTTGAAAAGATGGCTGCCGTCGAGCGGCGGAATGGGAATCAGGTTGAACATGGCCAGCACGATGTTAAGAAGTGCAACATGCAACAGCACGTAGGCGGCCAGTGTGCCGGTGGGGTCCCCGGAAACGAAATGAACGATATTGAGCAACAGTATCATTATCACGGCTATCAGGAAGTTTACGGCGACTCCGGCGACCGAGACGCAGATGTCTCCCAAGACCGACCGGCGGTAGTTGAACGGATTTACGGGCACGGGCTTTGCCCCGCCGATGATAAACGTCCCCCCGGAAAGAAAGTAAGCGACGATCGGTATGGCGATGGTCCACAGCAAGTCGATATGGGGAATTGGGTTGAATGTGATGCGTCCTTGGCGTTTGGCTGTTTGGTCTCCGAACAGCAAAGCGACATAGCCGTGCGCCACTTCATGGAGCACAATGCTTTCCACCAAAAATACGATTATAAAAATTTTTGCTGTCATTTCGTCCATTGGCACCATCCCTTACATTTAGATATACTATAAATCCTGAAATACAATACGGGTATCGGTGTTGGTCCTATTTTTGTGTAAGATTTAGCTGCGTTTTCCCGTAAGTATTTGTCCCACACGGCTTTCTGCCTTACCCTTTTTAACTCCGTGTAAGACAAACCTCTACAGAAAACAGGGCAAAACTCCTACCTGATTATCAGACCGACACCGATACCGGAATCGTATCCGACAACTTATAGTGTATTTGTAACCGTTCACGGGTTCAGAGGTTTAGGGTTCACGTCACATCTGACCATTATTCGTGAGTTCTGTGACTTGCGGCCAGTACCACGTCACGGCGGAAGCGAAAACGCGTGAGAATAAATGAATAGTCATATGATAATAAAAGAATTTTTGATTGCACTGGTTATAGCAACGGTTTTGAGCACAGCCTTTGCGCTGGCGACCCGCAGAAGGGGTCGCAGGACTGGTTTTGCATGGTTTTTTCTTTTTATTTTGACGGCCACCTGGGCCGGCGGCATATGGATCCGGCCATTCGGTCCGGCATGGGGTGAAATCAGATGGTTGCCGTTTCTCGTCTTCGGTTTGATTATCACTTTCCTGGTTAGCCTGGTGGCCCCCCAACGACCTCCCAGCGGCCGGCAGGAAACCCTGGAAAAGCTGGAGCAAATTGCCCGGGAAAAGGAGCTGGAAAAAATTACTTACATTACACTGGGCGTGTTTTTCTGGGTGGTTTTTTCCATCCTGATTTTGGTGATTGTTGCTCGTTATGCAGGCCGTATATAAATGGCTTAAATTATGAAAAAAGAGACCGGACCGAAGAGGGCAGGAAAATTTACAAGCTGGAAGAATTTACCCCCATGCGGACCTCGTCACCTACCCTTCCACCTTTGAGGGTTTCGGCAACGCCGTTCTGGAAGCCCTGGCCGCCCGCCTTGAAAAATAGGAAGTCATGGCTATCCAGTCAGAGTTTTGTTCCAGCCATGGCCGTGTTTTGTCAGCATGTTTCACCAGACGTGGAAAATATACCAACGCATTCGGCTCGTAGTGACGCCCAAAATACAACCAGAATTGATCCGCTGTGAAGGCCAGCTAAGGCCGCTACGGTAATGGTCCATGCTACCGGCAGGATACCCGTAACTCTTTCTTATTTAAATTTCTCCTTTTTTCGCCCCCGTTATTTGTTACTTTGCTTGCCATAGTGCCGTTTCACGGCAATAACCGGCAACGCTTCAATGGCCTGTTTATCCAATTTGAGGTCAACTCTGTTTGTATAAGCGTTTTTCCCAGTATTCAACATTCCTATTCGGCATTCGATATTTAAAAAAATAACGGTGGCCGATGTTAAAACCAAGCCCATTCTATGGAGAGTCGCCAACGGGCCCCTTTCGAAATCGAATCACCGCTGCCACAGGATTCGAGCGGCTTCCAGGGGAACCGCAACGCCTAAGCTGTACGGTATGACTCGCTCGCGATAGGCCAGCGCCGCCGGCGGGTACAATCGTTCTATGTATTCCCGTACCATCCAGTTGGTGCTGAAACGCGGAGTGAGCTCAGCCATGCTTAGTCGCATTCGCGCCACCCAGGCCTTCGGAAAACCATGGGGATCAAAGGCTTTTCCGGTCTGCAGGATCTCTTGTTTGGAAGCACCTGCAGGCGATCTTATCACTAATGAAAATTTTCTCAGATCTTCATTCGTCGCTACTTTTTTGCTTTGGGTGGAATGACGGTATGGCTCTCGGCCTGTTTTCCGACCGTCAGACCGGTGTAACGGTTTACCACCCTCAGCGCCTTCGGTTTGCATCCTTCCGTTTACTTTATTTTTTTCCATCCAATCCAGGTCGGCCCCCCCTCTTTATCCCTTAACTGTAGTTCTTCGTTGCCCTCCCTAATCTTGGTAGCAATCATTAAGGGTGTATCGTCAATATTTACCATTGAACCGGTCAACGTAACCCTAGTGCCTGCTTTCAAAACCTTTTGCTGGCCTTCGTAATACCAGGCCGGCCCCAGGTAGGCCAAAACCGGCTTTTTCGCGTCAGTATAAATGATCAATCTTACTCCCCGACCCCACTCGGTCTCCGGGCCAATCACTTCCACCTTCGCAATTTTACCGCTAACGGTCTCAATTGTTTTAGAATTAAAGAGTTCCCGGAAGGGGTCCGCCCCTTCCCAACCGACAGGGCCGGGGTAAGGGCTGGTGACACGGCCTGAATAGGGTTGATAGAAGGGATATTTTTCCTGCTTGGCGCCTTTGCGTTTAGCGGCAGAAAGGCTATGGAAAGGGACCCGGCGATGATAAAAAGTATAAATCCCGGCTCCCCATAGTTTGTCACCAATATCGGGCCAGTCGTTCTTGCTAAAACCCGGGGCTTTTTCCAGTTTTGCTTTTGATTGATCAAGGATAAAGGTGCCTTCGACGGGAAGCGCTGCCAAGGATTGCCAAGGAACGGCAAAAAGCTTATCACCGAAACTCAGAAATCCGCCGAACTCAAGGACCGCGTACACAATATTCCCGGTATCGATGTCCATAACCAGATTATCAATGCTTCCTATGTTTTCTCCCTGGAGATTAACCACCTTGGAACCGATGATTTTGTCAATCCGAAAGGCATTAATGTGCTGGCTTTCTGCCGGCTTGCTACCTGTATCTCCCAATTCCGGCGCTTTTGTCTCTTGAGTAAAGCCATTTACCCCAAGAAATAAACCGAAAATAGCCAAAAAAACAATAATTGGATACTTTTTCATTTTGTATTTCTCCTTTCTATTTTTTTCTTGTTAGATCAGCAATAATTTTGGCTTACAATTTTACCCGCTTTTTCACCTCCTTTCCTTGCTCTTTCAGGATTTGTTATGCCCGCACCAGTTCCAGTTCCTGCACCGTACCCAGATAAAGCGCTGACGTCCTCGCGGCTGAGCATACCGACGATCCTAGTATCGGTCATCAACAGGAGCGGGTTGATACCGTCCCGGGCCATTTCTTAAAGTGCGGCCCACAACCCGGCGCTAAACTGATGCGTTTCAGTTCTTCGATGATTCTACCGGTTCTGTTCCAAACCAGGTGTATAATAAGAATGGAAATAGGAACGGAGTATCGGTGTTGGTCTCATTTTTATGTAAGATTTTGCTGCGTTTTCCAGTAAGTATTTGTCCTACACGGCTTGATGCCTTATACTCAATATATCCACATCCACCTCATTCGGACCTTCATTTCACGGCAGCAGGATAGACAACAGCCGCTTCAATAATTTTCCCTTGAAGCATTGTAAGACAAACATCTACAAAAAATAGGGCGAAACTCCTACCTGATTATCAGACCCACACTGATACCGGAATTGTAGGCGGAAACTTATAGTGTATTCAAATAACAAAATAAAATGTCTTTTCGGCAAGAGAGGTAAATTTATGGATACACTGGCACTTAAAACGGAAACGGCTAAAGAAACTCCATTGGCCAAGATTTTCGAATTGCTTGGAACCAGCGAAAAGGGACTCGCTGCTATAGAAGCAAAAAAGCGGCTTGAGACTTATGGGCCTAATGAAATATCGGAAAAAACGATAAATCCACTGCTCAAATTCTTGGGCTACTTCTGGGGGCCGATTCCCTGGATGATCGAGGTGGCCGCCGTGCTTTCGGCCTTGGTCCGTCACTGGGCGGATTTCATGATTATCATCATCCTGTTGGCTTTCAATGGGGTGGTCGGTTTTTGGCAGGAATACCAGGCCGGCAACGCCGTGGAAGCGCTCAAGAAAAAGCTGGCGCTCAAAAGTCGGGCCCTGAGGGACGCCAACTGGCAGGAAATCAATGCCAAAGAGCTGGTGCCGGGTGATATCATCCGTCTGCGCCTGGGAGACATCATCCCGGCCGACGTCAAGCTGTTCGACGGTGAGTACCTGAGCGTGGACCAGTCCGCCCTTACCGGCGAGTCCCTGCCGGTCAACAAGCGGACGGGCGACATCGCTTATTCGGGCTCGATCGCCAAACAAGGGGAGATGGTGGGCCTGGTGACAGCGACGGGCAGCGACACCTATCTCGGTAAGACCGCCAAGCTCGTCGCCGGTGCCAAACCCGTTTCTCATTTCCAGAAGGCCGTATTGCAGATCGGCGACTACCTGATCTATATCAGCCTGGCCCTGGTGGCGGTCCTCATCCTGGTGCAGTTGTTTCGCGGGACCGCCCTGCTCGAACTGGTTCAGTTCGCCCTCATCCTCACCGTGGCATCCATCCCGGTGGCAATGCCGGCGGTGCTTTCCGTCACCATGGCCGTGGGTGCGTTGGCGCTTTCCAAACTGAAGGCCATCGTCTCCCGCCTGGAATCCATCGAAGAGATGGCCGGGATGGACATCCTCTGTTCTGATAAGACCGGGACCCTCACCCAGAACAAGCTGACGCTGGGTGATCCCATGATTTTCGCGGCCGAGGACGCCCGTGACCTCATCCTGGCCGCAGCCCTGGCCTCGAAGGCCGAGGATCAGGATGCCATCGACCTGGCGGTGATTGGCGGGCTTCAGGATCAAGGCGTGCTCAAGCCCTACGACCAACTCAAATTTGTACCTTTCGATCCGGTGGGCAAACGTACCGAGGCCACCATCGAGGGCACCGGGAATCAAATCTTCAAGGTCACCAAAGGCGCACCGCAGGTTATTCTCGGGCTCGCTCAGGTGGACCCGGATACCATGGCCAGGGCTGACCAGGCTATCAACGATTTTGCCGCCAAGGGCTACCGCACCCTCGGGGTGGCCCGGTCCCGGGACGACGGGCCCTGGCAATTTCTGGGCATTCTGCCCCTCTATGATCCGCCGCGGGAGGACTCCGCCGATACCATCGCCCAGGCCCAGGCCCACGGTATCC
This sequence comes from Deltaproteobacteria bacterium, assembly GCA_024277475.1. The sequence continues at coordinate 13,044 of JAJRVC010000135.1, read as the reverse complement.
AGGTGAAGATGGTGACCGGAGACAACCTCGCCATCGCCCGCGAGATTGCCGGACAGCTGGGACTCGGAAAGATCATTTACGCTGCGGACAAGCTGCTGAAAACCGGCAAGGGAAAAGAAGAAATGGCCACCGATACGGCCCAGCAGGTGGAACAGGCCAACGGTTTCGCCCAGGTCTTCCCCGAGCACAAATATGGCATCGTCAAGGCGCTGCAAGCCCGGGGCCACATCGTCGGCATGACCGGCGACGGGGTCAACGATGCACCGGCTCTGAAGCAGGCCGATATGGGTGTCGCCGTCAGCGGCGCCACCGACGCCGCCCGCGCGGCGGCATCCCTAGTGCTCACAGCACCGGGATTGTCGGTGATCATTGATGCAGTAGAGGAGGCGCGCCGAATTTTTGAGCGCATGAACAGTTATGCCGTCTACCGCATCACGGAGACAATCCGCATCATGGTCTTCGTGGTACTGGCGATGATCGTGTTCAACTTCTATCCCATCACCGCCATCATGATCATCCTGTTGGCCTTTCTCAATGATATCCCCATCATGACCATCGCGTATGACCGGACCGGGCTTGATCCGAACCCCGTGCACTGGAACATGCACCGGGTCATTGTTGTTGCAACGGTGATGGGACTGACCGGTGTCGCCGGCAGCTTCCTGATGCTGTTCCTGGCGGTGGACTGGCTGCATTTAACCATCCCCCAGGTCCAAACCTATGTATTTCTGAAGATGGCCGTAGCCGGGCACCTGACGCTGTTTGTGTCGCGCAGCAAAGGGTTTTTCCTGAAAAAACCCTATCCGGCCCCGGTCATGATCTGGTCGGCCGTCGGCACCAAGCTGCTGGGGACCTTTCTGGCCGCTTACGGGTTCGGCCTGATCACACCGATCACCTGGCCCGAAATCGCACTGGTCTGGGGCTATTCCATCACCTGGGCCTTCCTCACCGACTGGGCCAAGGTACGGGTTTATCACCACTTTGATATGAAAACCACGCGGCATCAGAAATTTCTCAGCGTTGTTAAACAGTCGCTGCATCACCACGCGGCGCAGACGGTCTCGCGGTGATTTAAAGAGGTTTACTTTAATACACACGATATAAGCTACACACTTAAAGTCCACCTGATGGAAACAGAGTGAAAGGAGGAAGTGTTATGGATCTTGATTTAAACCGGGACGTTCGGAAACTCATGGCTGATACGGAGAAATTCAAACAGACCCTGGAAAAATTGGCGCAGGACCAGGCCGTCTGGGCCAGAAAGCGTGAGGAAAAAGACCTCAAGAAGATCAGCGAATGTGTCAAGCAGCTGGAGTCCGATGTGAGCACGATGATGAGTGACTGTGCCTGCCTTACCAGCCAAGAGGAAGGCAAGGTTGTCGATATGGATCTCCATCACGCTTTTAGGGGTCTGAACGTCCTTTTTGAGGATCTAAAAGGCGTGAGCCTGGAGCTTGCGGGTTCATATATTCATCGTGGAGAACTGGATCAACTGGAAATAGACTGGGGAAGGTTCAGCAAGACGGTCGGGCAAATTCGGAAACACTTGCGGGGCTGCGAGAATCGTACGAGCGGAAAAAAGGCTACAACAATCTCTTAAATACGTCAACTATGAATGTGACAACCTGCGGGGAGAACACTTATGAAGAAAACCAACTTTCAAATCGGGCCAAAAAATCCGGAAATGCACGTTAACAACCCGCCTGAAAAAAAGTTCTGGCAGAAGCCGGGGCATTTTTCCATCTGGTATTTTATATTTATGTTGATGATGTTGTATTTTTTTCAGTCTGGTTTGCAGGTAAAAAATGAGGAAATTCCCTACAGCCAGTTTCAAAAATTTCTGGAAGCGGATCAGATTTCCGAATGCGTGATTAAAGAAAAAATGATCATCGGGACATTGAAAACAATGGACCGGAAAACAGGCAAACCACGTCATTTCATTACCGTTCCGCTGCACGACCCTGATTTATCTACAGCCCTTGAAAAGCATGGGGTTAAATACAGTGTAGCAGTGGAAAGCCATTTTTTAAGTAATTTGCTGTTTTCCTGGGTCCTCCCCTTTGCCCTGATTTTTTTAGTTTGGGGTTATCTTGGTAAAAAGATGGGTTCGGCGGGAATGAACTTCATGAACATCGGTAAGAATAAGGCGCATATCCATGCAGAAACCGGGCAAAAGGTCACCTTTAAAGATGCTGCCGGCGTCGACGAGGCGAAACAGGAGCTTGAGGAGGTCATCGAGTTTTTACGCAACCCCGAGCACTTTCAGCGACTGGGGGGGCGTATGCCCAAAGGAGTGCTTTTGGTGGGTCCGCCGGGCACCGGCAAAACCTTATTGGCCCGGGCCGTATCCGGAGAAGCAGGTGTGCCCTTTTTCAACATCAGCGGCTCGGATTTTATCGAAATGTTTGTGGGCGTAGGGGCCTCCCGCGTACGTGATCTCTTCCAACAGGCCCGGGCCAAGGCGCCCTGCATTATTTTTATTGATGAACTGGATGCAATCGGTCGGCAGCGGGGCGGACCCGTGGTCATGGGCGGCCATGATGAGAGAGAACAAACCCTGAACCAGCTTTTAGTGGAAATGGACGGCTTTGATACCAGTAAAGGGGTCATGGTTGTGTCGGCCACCAACCGACCTGATGTTCTGGACAAGGCCCTCTTACGTCCCGGACGCTTTGACCGGCAGATCGTGGTGGACAAACCGGATTTGACAGGAAGAGAGGAAATTTTAAAAATTCATACCCGGGAACTGAAACTGGCATCCGACGCGGATCTTGGGATCGTGGCCCGCAGAACGCCAGGTTTTGTGGGCGCCGACCTGGCCAATGTGGCCAATGAAGCGGCGATTCTAGCTGCGCGCAATAATCGGGAAGCCATCACCACCGCCGATTTTGAGGCGGCCATCGACAGGGTACTCTCCGGTCCGGAAAAGAAAAGCAGTACGTTGAGCCCGGACGAAAAACACCGGGTAGCCTATCACGAATCAGGTCATACGCTGGTAGCCGAACGTGTGCCGACCGGTGAACCGGTGCACAAAGTCTCCATCATCCCCCGCGGGATAGGTGCTTTGGGCTATACCCTCCAGCTACCGGAAAAGGAAAAGTTTTTGGCCACCAAAAATGAGCTCTTTGACCAAATCGCCATTTTTCTGGGTGGCAGGGTTGCCGAGGAGATCGTATTCGAGGATATCTCCACCGGAGCACAAAACGATCTGGAGAGAGCATCGGAGCTGGCCCGAAATATGGTATGTACCTACGGCATGAGTGAAAAATTAGGTGCTCTGACATTTGGTAAAAAGCACACGTCCCTGTTTTTGGGGACAGAGTATGGTGAAGAAAAAAATTACAGCGAACAAACAGCCCGCCAGATAGACACAGAAGTCAAGGCCCTCATTGATAAGAGCTATCAACGGGTCAAGTCGCTTTTGCAGGAAAACAGATCCATGTTGGATGCCCTGGCCGGCAAATTGGAAGAAAAAGAGACCTTATCCGGTGAAGAAGTGGAAGCGATTGTCAAAAATCTCACTTAAAAAGGATGGATAGCACAGGAATTCTTCAACCGAGCAACAGTTTCCCCCGAATTTAATTATAGGGAGGTAGAAATCATGGTAGATATTAAACGCATCCTGGTTGTAAGCAGATCCACAAAACACTGCCGCAAAGCGGTTCATTACGGCATTACACTGGCCAAAACGTATGGGGCCGATCTCTATGTGGTGCATATATTTCATGACCCTTTTAGTCTGGACGGCTGGAATCTTCCGATACCGCTGGGAACTCTTCAGGAAGAATATAAAAAAATGCAAGCGGATGCCAGGTCGGCACTGGATAAAATCATACGTTCCGAACAACGCCAGGGTACACCCATAAAGGTTGAGGAAATCATTACCGAGGGAAAACCGGCCCATGAAATTTTAGACTTTGTGAAAAAAAAGAAGATAGATCTGGTTATCATGCTTGCGCACGAGGAGGGGCATTTAGAGCATTTTCTTTTTGGCCATGATAATGAAAAGATTATACGAAAGATGCCATGTTCGGTCTTATTGGTTAAAAGAGGATAGGCCTGATACCTGTTGTAGCTTTAGGTGAAATAGCGATCATGAAGAAATTATTATGAATTCAACTTTCGCAACTGATCAAGCGCTTCGTTGGGCCCGAGCAGAATCATAATATCACTGTCCTTTAAGACAAATTGGGCTGTCGGAATCAGATTCAAGCGGTCCGGAACGACTTCTTTAACTGCAACCACCTGAACGCCAAAGCGGTTGATCAGGTTCAGCTCCCGCAGGGATTGACCGATAAATCGGCTGGGGGGTGTCAACTGGATGATACTGTAGCCTTCAAGAAAAGGCAGATAATCCAGCATATTTGGATTATTCAGCCGTTCAGCCAGGGAAATGGCCTGGTCTTTTTCCGGAAAAAATACTTCGGACGCTCCAATTTTTTGAAGAATGCGCGAGTGCGCTTCGCTGAGAGCCTTAGCATAAACATGCTTAACTCCGATATCCTTTAGGTTCAACGTCGCCAGGATCGATTCACTCAGCACTGAACCGATGCAAACCACGGCTGCATCCATTTTATCCAACCCAAGTGCGTCCAGGGCCTTACGGTCCGTGGCGTTAGCAATCACTGCCTGACTGACCTGATCTTTGATTTCAGAAACATGGTTGGGCCTTTTATCAATGGCTAGGACCTCATGGCCTTTTTTGTAAAGATGGACAGCCAGATAATGTCCGAAATTGCCAATTCCTATGATAACAAATTGTTTCATCTCATACCTCATCCACTCATTATTTCTTCTTCTGCATAATAATAGTGAGGGGCGTCTCGGCGGCTGACAGCCAAAACAATTACCAGGGGTCCCAGACGCCCGACGAACATCACAAACGACAGAATCAGCTTGCCGGCTTCGCTGAGGCTTTCTGTAACCCCGGTGGAAAGTCCTACGGTACCAAAAGCGCTGACCACTTCAAACAGCAGCTCTAAAAATTTTCCGCGACTCATGGGATGGGGTGTTTCCCCCAGTTCTGTCATCAAAATAGCCATGGTTGCAATGCCGATAACTACCGTGCTGATCATTACGACACTCATTGCTTTAGCAATACTGGTCGCCGAGATTGTGCGATGAAATATCTGCGGACGTTCATGGCCGCGCAAACGGGAGACCCCCAGGACAATTAGACTGGCAAAGGCGCTGGTTTTGATCCCGCCTCCGCAAGAGCCTGGGGAAGCACCGATAAACATCAGCAAAATGAGAACAAGGAGCGTTTCATTTGCCATTTTCCCTATTGGCAGCGTGTTGAATCCCGCCGTTCGTGCACTGACGGCTTGAAAAAAACCTGCCAAAAAGCTCCCGGGAAGCGACAGCGATGCAAGGGTATTATGCCATTCCATAAAAATGATTAAAAGGCTGCTGAAAATAAGCAAAATACCCGTCACCGACAATACCAGCTTCGAGTGCAAACTGAGGCGGGACCAGTTCCGCCGATTCAATGGGAATTTACGCTTAAGCTCAGAGAGAACTAAAAAACCGATGCCCCCGCTTACGATCAGAAAACAAATTACCAAATTCAACATCAGGTCGTCTCGATAGGCGATAAAGCTATCTGAAAAGAAAGCAAAACCGGCATTGCAGAATGCGCTGACCGCATGGAAAATTGAAAAATAAAGTGCTTCGCCGACTGTCTTTCCAGGAAGGAAGCGAAAAAATATCAGTACTGCACCAATTCCTTCAATAACCACGGTAAATAGCACGACATCCCGAATAATGTTGGGAACACTTTGTTCTCCCCCCCCGGTGAATGTGTCCTGAATCACCATCCGTCCGACAAGGCTCGGTCGCCTGCCCCCCAGCAAAAGAAATAAAGTCGACATCGTCATTATGCCAAGGCCACCTATCTGAATTAACCCGAGAACGACGAGTTGCCCAAATTTGCTTAATGCGCTTCCTGTATCCACAACGATCAGACCGGTCACACAGCTTGACGAAACAGCAGTAAAAAGTGCATCGACAAACTTGAGATTTCCAACCGATGAAGCGGCAGGCAACATCAGTAAAGCGGTTCCAACAATGATCAGTGCTGCGAATCCAAAGATTGTAAATCGTGCAGGAGACCGAAACAGTACTCTTCGAGAAAGCGTGATCGATGCCTTTCTCCATTTTAGAAAAGCAGACATTTCTCTTTCCTTAAATGCTGGAGATTACCCTGTGAACTCATTCTGCTGTAAAATATTAAACTTTCTCCAATACGCGCTTGAATCCTGCCAACGACTTCTCAATCGTTGAATCCGGCACGGCGTAAGACAGGCGGAAATATCCCGGCGCACCGAAACCGATGCCCGGTATCGCCAGGATCAGCTCTTCTTGAAGCAAATTGACAAATTTGACGTCATCGGAAATCGGACTTTTCGGAAACAGGTAAAAGGCACCCTCCGGCACGTTGAATTCATAACCGGCTTCAGATAGTCCCCGGCACAGCAGATCCCGGCGCCGTCTGTAAATCGAGGCATCTACCGAGATCCCCTGCAGTTGCGCCACAGCCAGCTGAGCCATACTGGGGGCATTTACGCAGAGCATCGTATTAATAGCTGCCGCAGCTCCGGCGACAAGTTGAGCATCTTCGGCGTCGGGATGAATTGCCAGGTAGCCGATGCGTTCACCGGCCACGGACAGCTCTTTGGAGTAAGAACTGACCATGATGGTATGGCGGTAAAACCTAAATACCGAAGGGACTTCGACATCGTAGGCAATTTTACGGTAGGGTTCATCCGAAATGAGATAAATCCGTTTGCCAAACTTGGTGCTGGCTCGCTCCAGGGCATCGCCCAGTGCGGTCAATTCTGCTGCCGAATAGACGGCGCCGGTGGGGTTGTTGGGTGAATTAATCAGCATTATCCGGGTATTTTCAGTGATTGCGGCCTCGATCGCTGTTGGGTTGAGATGGAAAGCAGCATCCGTTGGCGCGGTTTTGAGGGCCACATCCGCTATAAAGGCATATTGGTCATAGCCGACAAAATAGGGTGAGGAAACCAAAATTTCTTCACCGGGATTCATCAGTGCCTTGAACACGTCGTTTAAAGCACCGGCAGCGCCGACCGTCATGACAATTAAATCCGGTGTAAATTCCACCCCATGTTCGCTGCCGATATAATCGGCCACTGCTTTGCGAACGTGGGGATGCCCCGGACCGGGGGTATAACCGTGGTTTAACGAATCGCTGTTCACCAATTCCCGCAGCACCTTTTTAAATTCCGGTGGCGGCGGTACATCGGGGTTTCCCAAAGAGAAATCAAAAACGTTGTCCGGTCCGTGCACGGCTTTTAGCCTAGTGCCTTCTTCAAACATTTTTTTTATCATTGACGAAACTTCGACCATTTTGACCATTTTTTCAGCAATCGGCATGTTCCTATCCTCATAATTAGTTGCCCCGGACCGCAGTAATACGTCAGGGTGTTTTCTGTTTTTTTAAGCTGTTGGCATCATGAACCATCCGCAAAAAATGAAAATAATTCCAATTCCCCCGCCCATCCGAAGTCAATTTATTCGCATAATTGACAGCTGAAATCAACACGAAATGAGCAATTTTTGCAACTGCCCTCGAAATCTACTAAAAGTGTTTTATATTATATCAGAACGATGCAAGCTAGAGCGTTGTCCCAATTGGCCTGCGGCCCGGAGGGAATGTTGGAACCATTCCATATTTAGGAGCGTCATCGTGAGAATCATTCTTTTCGCCGGCAAGGGCGGTGTCGGAAAAACATCCGTGGCGGCGGCCACTGGAATCAAGACGGCCCAAATGGGTTACAGGACGGTGGTGATGTCCCTGGATGTGGCTCACAGCCTAGCGGATATTTTTGATCTTGACAGGGATTTGCTGGACCAGAATAAAGGACAGCCTATTGAGATCAATCCAAAGTTATGGATTCAGGAACTGGATATCCAGGAAGAAATCCAAAGATACTGGGGGGATATCCACGCCTACCTTGCCAGTTTATTCAATACCGCCGGCATGGATGATGTATTGGCTGAAGAATTGGCCATTTTGCCCGGGATGGAAGAAATCAGCCTCCTGCTCTACATCAACCAATACGTCCGCGATCGGAAGTTTGATGTCATTTTGCTTGACTGTGCACCCACGGGAGAATCGCTCCGCTTCATCAGTATCCCCACGACCTTGGAGTGGTACATGAATAAAATTTTTAAAGTGGAGAGAAAGTTTGCGAAATACCTACGTCCCGTGGCCAAACGCGTGACCGACGTTCCGCTGCCCGGCGATGATTATTTTCAGGCCATAGAGGACCTTTTTAATAAACTTAAAGGTGTGGATAAAATATTGGTTGATCCGGCCATAACCACTGTGCGCCTGGTGACCAATCCGGAAAAAGTAGTATTAAAGGAAACCCAACGAGCATTTATGTACTTTTGCTTGTATAAAATGAGTATTGATGCCATCATCATGAACCGTATGCTTCCCGGGAATGTTCAAGATGCCTATTTTAAAGACTGGGTGAAGGGACAGCAGCACCACCTTAAAAAAGCCAGGGAGTATTTTAGCCCGGTGCCCATTTTTCCTGTCAATTTGTTTGGCGGTGAGGTTATCGGCTATAGCCATTTGGAGGAATTAGCGGATAAAATCTACGGTGTGAAAAATCCGCTGGATCGCTTTTTTAAAGGGGAACCGTATCATTTTACCAAAGAAAAAGATGGTTACCGTCTTAAATTGAAACTTCCATTTACATTAAAAAAGGATATTGAGCTCAACAAGCGTTATGATGAACTGGTTATCCGGATCGGCGGATTTAAAAGGCATATTTTGCTTCCAAGACAGGTGGCCCCATTAAACTCGGTAAAGGCCAAATTGGAAGAAGAATATTTGAATGTATTTTTCAAAGGAGGCGATCATGGTCGAAAAAAAGGGTAAGGAGGAGAGGATTATCTGTCCCGTGGGTACTTTTTTGGTGGATCTTGAAAAGACCTTCGGAAGAAAATCATTGTTTTACAAACACATGACCCGGTCCAGGATTGAATTTCTTAAAGGTGTCAAGACATTGATAGATGACCGGATCGAATACCTTGAGAAAAAGGATTCTAAAAAGGCCGGCGCTAAAATGACCAAAGTCAGGGTCGAATAGTGATTGCACCACTTTCTTGACCCGGATAAATCGGAAAATATTTTCCGCATTAATGCAAAAAATTCACAATTTATGCACCTTCAATCCGTTTCACGGCCAGCATGGTGACATCATCTCCTCTGGGAGCGACGTCGATAAAAGAAAACAAGCTATTTTTGATGCGTTCCAGCAATCCCGTTGCGGAATTAAACGGCTGTTCAATAAGTGAACGCAATCGATTTCGGCTGAAAAGCTCATCCTCCGGAGACCGGGCTTCGGTGACACCGTCGGTGTAGCCGATTAGCACGTCGCCCGGTTCGAGTTGAATCTTCTGAATGTCAAACGTTGAGTTCGGCCAGACGCCGACCGCCGGGCCGGTGGGGGCTAGTTTTCCCTTGATACCATTCGGACTGATAATAAATGGCGGTTCATGGCCGCCATTTATATAGTAGAGCCAGCCTGTTTCAGGATCCAGAATCCCAAAAAAAAGGGTGGCGAACATCCCTTCATCACCATGGTTAAGGGCGATATAGTTATTGGTTTCGACAACAGCCCTCAGACCGCTGGCCGGATCGATGCCGGAAGGCTGCGCCGAATCGATCTGTTTGTCTTTCCCGACGTTTTTGACGGCTGCGGTTAATTGTTCGGATAAGGCCTGGTTGGAAAAGACCCGGATCAAGCTGCGAAATAGAGCCATGTACAACGCCGAACCTACGCCTTTGTCGCATACATCGGCGATGACCAGACTGATACGTCCGTCCGGCAAGGTGAAAACATCGTAGAAATCTCCCGAAACCTCCCCTGCCGGATAGAAGCTAGTCGCAATTTCATAATTGGGCACTTGGGGTATTTTGGTAGGAAGAAATTCCATTTGAATCTGGCGACCTTTTTCCAGCTCAAATTCAAGCCTCTTGGTGCGTTCGCGTTCACGGAGGCCCTCAATCATTTGGTTAAAATTCTTTGACAGCTCCCCGATTTCATCATTGGTGGTAACGGGTGCCGATTTTGACAGATCACCTTTGGCAACTTTGGTTGAAATTGCAGATAAATTTTCAATCGGACCCGAAATTTTATGCGCAAAGTAATATCCTAAAAATCGCAGAATAATCAACGTCACCAGAAAAAACATCACAAAATATTTCATCTGTTTATGCATGATGCCGGTGAGTCCTTCGCTGCCAAGATCTATGCGGAGAAAGTAGTTATTGATATCCTTTTCACGGGTAATGTTTACGAACATGGAATGGAAGCCGTTATCGGAATAAATCTTTGCTTTGGACGGCCGGAAGCGATTTCCCAGCCACCAATCAAGCTTTTTGGTGTAAGAATCTTCTGCAACTCGATCTGATTGAAGCATCGGGCCATCGGAAAAATCCAGTCGATACCAGGATGCGCCATTCGGTGTTTTGCAGTAGATGGAAAGGTCGTAAACAACATAAAAACTTGAAGAAAGATTCGCCAGAATTTTCAACAAGCGATGCAGCTGGGGTTGTGGCTTATTGATGCCCTTCCAGATAAAATCCGGGCTGTTGCTGCCGTCCAACTGGGCGAGCTGATCATTGATCAATTTACTGGTTGAGCCAATGAATTGCTTCCTTGCGCCCATCATGTAAAGCATCGATGTAACCAAAAAGATAATCAAACCGACAAGTAAAAAATAAAGGGAAATCCGTCTCGCCAAACAAGGCTTCCAGAAAGAGCAATAGCACTTAAAATGTTCGATTATTTTCATGGTGATTAACTAACGTATATCTACCGGCAAAAGGATTAATTTATGATCTTTTGAATACCCCATCCGCTTGCGGCGGGGAGATTCATTGAAAACCATTCAGTGCATTATTTCATACCCAATTTATACTCGTCCTACAAACAAAATGTCAAATGCTGTTTGTATCCTTTTGTAGCTATTGAACATATGGGGCGATTCTCATTGCGGCAGGTGCGGCATACAAAAAATATAATTCCGGCAAGGTCGATGAGAGGCAGTAGCCAGTATCCGCTAAACAATACTTTGCTCTGCCACAGACAAAGCAAAACCGTTAATGAGATGAGGAACGAGCATCGCTTAGCTCCTGTAAATAATTTCCATCTCTATACTTGACGCCCTTCAGAAATAAACAACTCCTCGTAAGCTGGAACAACAGTCTTTATATCAAACTTATCCGGTAAAAGAGAACCCTTCGGATGTTTATGAGATCTAATCTGTTTTTCAATCGCTATTGATAATGCCTGTACATCATTTTCAGGAACTAAAATTCCCTGTGATTCGTTGACAATTATCTCATCAATACCCCCTGGGCAGTTAAAAGCAATAACGGGCGTACCGCAGGCTAAAGACTCAAGCAGGGCATTTGGCAGACCCTCATAACGCGAAGAAAGCACAAATAGATCTGCCCTTGAAAAGTATAAATATGGATTTTCCTGATAACCCTCAAGTGTTACATTGTTAGAAAGACTTAATGAATTAATCTGTTTTCTAAGGCTTTCTTTCTCCGGGCCATCGCCCAGCAGGGTCAAGTGGATCTTATTGTTTTTTTTTACAATTTTCGACATAGCATTTATGAGTAAATCAAAACCTTTTCTGTATTCCAATGTTCCGGCTGAAACTATTTTATAATCTGGACTATGCTTAGCTGGACTATGAGGATGCAAATTGGATCTAATCTCTCCAACCTGGACAGGATTATAAATTGTTATCATTTTTTCAGGTCTGATCCCAAAATTTATTTGAAGGTCATTTTTTATTGCATTTGCCGGACATATAATCTTGTCGGCAAAATTAAGCAGCCTTTTTTTTAAAATACGAAATATTAAGTTTTTAAATCCACTTGAAAGATTGCTGGATGTAAGATTGCATTCTCGTAAAAAAAGAAGTGTTTTACTAGGCAAAAACGGCTTAACTAACAATAGGGCCAGATTGAGGTGGTCTAGCGTTGATAGAATAATATCCGGATTAATTTTTTTTATAATATTTACAATTCCGGGAATTGCCCTGCTTATTTTTCGATGTCCAAGGCCATGAAAGGCTATATCACCTGGAACCATTTTTATATAAGCTCCTGTGGGATCGGCAACGATCATATGCAAATAAAACCTGGAACGATCAAATTCTTTTAAGAGGTTAACAAAGACTCTCTCAGCCCCTCCGGCCACTAGACTTGGTAGTATAAATACAATTGTTTGTTTTTTACCAGCAGTCATATGCTTTTGGGGAAGGCGTTCATGGGTTCAAAGATTCAGGGGTTCTATTCTCGTCCCTGGACTGCATTTGGGATGTGTATTTACGAGAAAAGCGTCAGCTTCGTCAGGCCTGATCCAAACTTAGGAGTCATATTGGCTATTTGAAAATACTATGCTTTGAAAAAAACCACACATCATGGGTGCGGGGTTCTATTCTTTAAGTAACCGGTTCGTAAGGGGTCGCAGTGGTTGCTTGCTCCCCAGCACGGACCCCCTTCGTCTTCGCTCAAGGTAAACTCACCCGCAGACCCAGTGGTAAATGGAAATTAGATGTCACATCCTGACCGGTGATCAAATTAGCTGGCTAAATCACAAAATAAAAACTCTAAATTTCCCATCTCTTTGCTACATTGCCCATCCAGATAGATCGCCTCGCAATCATTATCAACTGCCGCTGTTTCTACGGCAGGCCGCATCGCGCCTAAATGCCTTGGCCTTTACAGTGATGAAAACGAAGCGGCACTAAAAACGGGTGTTAAATAAAAGGTAGAGGAATTACCAGCGAAACAGCAGTGCTCCGGCGGTGAGTCCGGACCCGAAGGCATCCGTCAGGACTGTTTGCCCTTTCTGAATACGGCCGTCCCGAATGGCCTCATCCAGGGCCGTCGGAATGGTTGCGGCCGAGGTGTTGCCATAACGATCCAGGTTGATGATCACTTTCTCCATCGGGATACCAATGCGGTTTGCTACCGCTTCT
>JAJRVC010000134.1 GCA_024277475.1 Deltaproteobacteria bacterium | reverse complement strand
CTGAAAGCGTTTGACGTAGTCACTGCATACCTGGTGGCCGAGTCCGCGAGAGCCGCAATGAATCTGAACCACAATCTGTTTTTCAAAAAGCCCCATGCACCGGGCGGCGGTTTTATCTAAAATCCTGTCCACCACATCGATTTCAATGAAGTGATTACCGGCTCCCAGGGTTCCTACCTGTCCTTTACCGCGATCTTTGGCTCGCCGGCTCACCTTGGCGGCATCCGCCCCCTCCAGACAGCCGTTTTCTTCGGTGCGTTCCAGGTCAGCTTCAGCGGCAAATCCGCGTTTCATAGCCCAGGTCGCGCCCTGTTCCAATAATCGATCCAATTCACCGGATTTGAGTCTGACGGTGCCGCCTTTTCCGACACCACTGGGGCAATTGGTGTAGATGCACGAGGCCAGATTGTCCAGATAGGGGTTTATTTCTTCCTGTTCCAGATGGGTTGCCAGTAGACGTACACCGCAATTGATGTCGTACCCGACGCCACCGGGTGAAATCACTCCATCCGGCAATTGAGTGGCTACCACGCCGCCAATTGGGAATCCGTAGCCCTGGTGGATATCCGGCATGGCAAGAGCGTATTTGACAGTGCCGGGCAATGTGGCTGTATTGATCAGCTGCTCCAGGCTGCGGTCATTTTTGATACCCTCCAATAATACTGCGTCTGCGTAAAATCGGGCCGGTACCCGCATATCTTCACGAAACGAGGCTGGAACCTCGTAGACGTATTCCTCAATTTGTTTGAAATCGTGAATGTTGACCAAGCGGTACCTCCCTACGCCCCTATCGGGTTTTACCTGACAACATGTTTGATTGCCCTTCACACATCAAAGACCACCGTCGCAGCCATTCCCTTATCCGTTTCGATTATTTCTAAATTATGGTAGGTCACCGCCTTGATGAGTTTATCCAGTTGTGTCACCCGGGTACCGTATATTCTTGCCCTGAGATGGGTCGGCGACACACTCTCAATCTTGAATTCGCTAAAAATAAGCATTTCGATTTCTGCCCAGTACGCCAGTTCACTCAACCAGTCCACTAATAAGCTTTCGGTATCCAGCGCCTCGATATTTACGAATTTTTCCCGGCGATCAGAGCAGGGGATCTGCTTTGTGACCATAAGACTGATCATGCCGCGGGCCGCATTGAGCAGAAGTTCCGCCAGGTTCGATCCGTAAATTCGCAATGCCAGGTCCGCAGTATGCTCGATTTCTTCAAATGCGACTTGATGACGGGTCCCGGCAGAAGGTGGTAGCCTGTTGTTTGACATCGTTGCGCTTATAGCTCTAAATCGAAATCAATCTTTGTTTGCTTCAGTCCTTTGTCATAACAGACTGAGAAAGCGGAATAAACGAATACCCTGCTTACATACATAACATGTAATAACTGCCCCCTGATTGTCAAGCATCATTTATTATGAAACCTCAAATCTCGTTCGACCCTATAAAATCAGCCACCACAAACCTGAAGCTTTAATATTTAAAGTTCTTTACTTCTGATTTGTGGTAATTTATATATCCATAGGCTGGCTCGTATCAAAGCCAACGTGTCTTCATCCGGTTCTAAATCCATTTCGTTTCACACGATGAGGTATGACGGGTATCCCGAAGCTTTATTCCATCGCAAAAAACCTGGTCTTTTGAACGGTTATAAAGATATGGAGGTCTTTTCTTATGAAGGCGCTGTATTTCGAGCGACACGGTGAATTGGATGTCGTAAAATATGGCGATGTACCCGATCCCGAACCCGGTCCGGGGCAAGTGCTGATTCGGGTGCGCGCCTGTGCACTCAATTTTCTGGACATCTGGGTCCGAAAAGGATGGCCGGGTCTCAACCTTGAGATGCCCCACTGGTGTGGTGCCGACGTTGCCGGCGAAATTGCCGGGATCGGGCCCAATGTGTCGGGTTGGCAGGTGGGACAGCGGGTGGTGGTGGATCCCGGCATGAACCTGTCTGAAGACGAATATACCCGCCGCGGTGAAGATAGTGTCAGCCCCGATTATCATATTCTGGGGGAACATGTGCGTGGCGGTGCCGCTGAGTATTTAAAGGTTCCCGTCGGCAGCCTGGCGGCCATCCCGTCTCATATCGATTTTATCGAGGCCGCCGCACCGATACTGGTGACCCCTACTGCCTGTCGCATGCTGATGCAGCGTGCAGCGCTGCGCACCGGTGAGTCCGTGCTGGTGGTCGGCGCCGGTGGCGGGGTGAACAGCATGGCCATCCAAATTGCCAGGCTGGCGGGTGCCGACGTTTATGTTGTAGCTGCCAATGCGGAAAAATCCGAACGGGCACGGCAATTGGGTGCTGATGTCGTGCTGGATCGATCCCAGGTCAATTGGGGCAAGGAGATTTATAAACTCACAGCGAAACGTGGAGTCGATGTGGTGGTGGACAATGTGGGCAAGGCCACCATATCCACCAGTATGCAGGCGGTCGCCCGGGGAGGGCGAATTGCCATTGTGGGAAACACCAGCGGTCCCCAGGCCGAAATCGATATCCGCTTTATCTTCGGCAAACAGATCAGTCTGATCGGCAGTACCATGGGATCCCACCAGGATTTTCATGATGTAATGAAGTTACTGTGGTCCGGTAGACTCAAACCGGTTATCCATCGCGTCATGCCGCTGAGCGAAGGGCGTGAGGCCTATCAGATGATGGAAGCGGGTCGGCAATTCGGGAAAATTGTTTTGACACCTTGAGCCCTTAGACCATTTTTCCTGACAACGTGCTTTAAAGAACCGGAGGCGAATAAGCGGTGCTGGTATCCGCCGAAGCAGCTGGTTTGATCGAAGATGAAGCTTTATATATATAATTATTATTTTAAATAATATCTAATTGTTTTAATTCTTGTTTTCTTTAATATCCATCTTGCCTAATTCTTTTTTGCTTTATTTTGTAATAATTTAGCCTTCTCTGAATTGCAAAGCCCATTTAGATTTTCCCCCATTTTTTGTGATTTCTTCCTTAACATATGACAATATGTCAGATTACGGTAAAAACAATATTCCGTTATTATAAATTTTCCCTGCAGAGTTTTCGAAACGATAGCACCTGTCTGACATCAGATCGTGAATGATGGATCTCTGTTATGAAGCATTGATTTTAAATCAGGGAAATTGGATGGTGAAGCTCTGAAGCATGAGAAACTATACCTTACTGTAATTATTGAGGTGAATTTGCGACCACTCCAATAGAGCAGTGTTGGACGATTACTTCATTTTCGCCTTGACTAAATTGAAATTGTTAACATATTTCTTTTGATTGCAGCCGGTTGAAATTAAAACCTTGGCTGGAGTTCCCGAAGGGTAAACGACATGGCAAAATTGACCCCATCCTTTGAATTCACGAGGGGGACATTCACAAAATGGTGCTTTCACCTATTATATCGTGAATAATTATGGACTATTAACTATTTTTTACCATGTTGTTTATGCAACATGGGGGTTCACCACGGAAAGAAAGGGAATATCACCGATAATTGAATTGACCCTTGGAGATGGTTCGTTAATCGTCAATATCTACTCTGTCAGTCTTTTGTCGATAAAAGGAGTAAAATCATGCCCAGAAATACAATTGATATCCCTGACAAAATAGAATACCTTTCTATTTTAAATGCGAAAGGAGAACTGGACAGGCATCTTGAACCGGATATTGCGGAAGAACTCCTCCTCAAGCTCTATCGGGGCATGCTGTTGGGCCGAAAATTCGATGAACGCTTGCTGAACCTTTAAAGACAGGGAAGGATCGGAACGTTTCCGCCCATAAGCGGCGAGGAGGCCGCCCAGCTGGGAGCT
>JAJRVC010000133.1 GCA_024277475.1 Deltaproteobacteria bacterium | reverse complement strand
CTGGTTGAAGCAATTGCCAACGATTGTGTGGAAATTGCGGCCAGGGCAATCGAGATCGGCGGCGACAATCGTCGGGATATCGCCATCGGACTGTCCGCCATTGGTCCCTATTATCCGGCTGTGATGGGGGCTTTGGGGGAAAACCAATTCGATGGAAATGGCGACATGGTGCGGGACATGCTCATGTATGTAGTTAAAGATGGGGTGGCCGTATTTTACAAGTAAGAATGGAGATAGACATGAAGGACATTGTAGAACGATGGAACCTGGCCCCGGATATGAGCATTTCCCGGGTCCTGACCGGCCTCTGGCAAATCGCCGACATGGAGCGCGAGGGCCACGAACTGGATCTGGCAGCAACCGCAAGGGCGATGGAACCTTACGTCCAAGCCGGTTTCACCACCTTTGACATGGCCGACCACTACGGATCGGCCGAAGTCATTGCCGGCCTCTTCGCCCGGGAGCACGGACATGACTCCGTTCAGCTCTTCACCAAGTGGGTTCCGACTCCGGGACCGGCCAGCCGCGACGATGTGCGGACGGCCGTTCAAACGGCACTCGACCGCCTGCGCAGCGACCGCCTCGACCTGCTGCAGTTTCATGCCTGGAACTATGCCGATCCGAGCTACCTGGATTCGTTGACCTACCTTCAGGAACTCAAGGCCGAAGGACTCATTCGGCACCTGGGAATGACCAACGTCGACACGGCCCATCTGAGAATGATTTTGCACAGTGGTATCGAAATCGTTTACAATCAGGTATGCTTCTCGCTGCTCGATCAACGCGCACGGGCAAACGGCATGCTTGAGCTGTGTGCGGAGCACGGTGTCACGGTGTTGGCCTTCGGCACTATTGCGGGAGGATTCCTCACCGAGCGCTGGTTAGCCCGGCCCGAGCCGGACTGGGACGCGCTCGAAACCTGGTCCCAGATGAAGTACGGCCGTTTCATCCGCGAAGCGGGCGGCTGGAAAGCGCTGCAGGACCTGCTTGCGGTCGTACATCAGGTGGCCGGACAGCACAACGTATCAATGGCCAATGTCGCCTGCCGCTATATTCTCGATCAACCGGCTGTGGGCGGCATCATCGTCGGAGCGCGCCTCGGCATCAGTGAGCATCGCGAGGACAATTTGCAATTGTTCCGTTTTTCGCTCACCGAAGTCGATCATGCCGCGATTGACGAGGCCGTAGCGCGACTGCGGCTGATTCCGGGTGATTGCGGCGACGAATACCGCCGCCCACCCTACCTCACTGCGGCCGGCAATCTCAGCGATCATCTCGACTCCCTGCCGCCGCCTTTTGAGGTCCGCACCGGGGAGGACGGCCGCACCCGGGTGCTGAGCGGTACGATCTGGGAAGAACTGGCCGGTTTCAGCCGTGCCGTGCGGCGAGGCGACCGCATCCTGATTTCGGGGACAACCGCGACCCACGGTGACCGGGTCATCGGTGGTGACGACCCGGCCTCCCAGGCAAATTTTGTTATCGACAAGATCGAGGGCGCACTGCAGAGCCTCGGAGCAAGCCTCGAAGATGTCGTGCGCACGCGTATCTACATCAAGAACATGGATTATTGGGAACCGATTGCACGGGTCCACGGCCGGCGCTTCCGGGGCATCCTGCCTGCCAATACACTGGTCAGCGCCGATATCATCGGATCGGAATACCTGGTGGAGATAGAGGCAGAGGCTCTAATCGGATAGAGCGGTTGTGATGCCTTGCAGTTGTTGGACATTTTTATTTTTAAAAATCAGCGACCACCAGCAGAGGTGGCCCCGGCCCCTTTCATTTATCCCACCGGGCCCAACTTTCAAATCGAACTTTCATCGTAGATCATTGTTATCAATATCGATTGTTTAGCGTGGAAGGATTGGTTCTGACGAGTTTATAGATGGCTTCAGGGAATAGATGGAATGAAGGTGCTACTGGATACCCCATGTATTACTCTATTTTAAGGCCGATAGTAGTTTTTCCGGGTAGATAGGGGAGTATTTACCAAGGTTGGTAACCTTTTTTTTGCACCAGATCGCCGGGATAATTGTTCTGCCGGCTGTTTTTGGAAAGTTGGCGGCTTTTTTCTCAAGTTTATTTATTTCCGCCCCGACATTTGTCTTGTTTTCCCATTTAGCTTCGCCAAAAAGTAAGCATTGGCCGTCCATGGATTCAGCCATCACATCGATTTCCATATGCTTTCCGTCAAGCCCCCTGCCCCACCAGCGTGCCGCTGGTTTCCAGCGGGTTCCGGCGATTTCAAGACGGGTTATTGATTTGCGGGCAAGTTCTTCCCATACTTCCGCGGTGTGTGCTTTGAGCATTTGCCGGGAAGCAAAATAAACCTCATCAAGCAAATCCTGCTCTAGCATGGAATGATTTGGCAGTACAAAACGATACCAGAATTTTAAAAACGGATCTTCGAGCTTATATAGCGTTTTCTTGCTTGACCTTGGACTTTCGCCAAAAGGAAATTCCCGTTTGAGGTATCCCAGTTGAATCAGGTTGGCAAGGGGACGGGTCAAACTGGTTGCCGGTTTGCCCAGTCGCCCGGCAATTTCCGACAACCTGTTCGCACCCCCGGCAATAAGACCAAGCAGAGAATGGGGTTGACCGGCGCCACGCATATCGTCAAGCAGCAGACGCATAGGTTCTTCATGGAGAACACCGTCCCGGTCCAGTATTAGCTCCCGGCAAGCGGTTTCATGGTCGGGAAAAGTCCCCGCCAACTCCCAATAGCGCGGTACGCCTCCCCACACCGAATAGCTTTCAACAGCTTCAACCGGACCAAGCTTAAGTGCCACGGGCAGCCAGCCGGACTCCATAGGACGAATCTTAATGATTTCAACGGCTCTGCCGTAAAGAGGGGCGGTTGAATCAAGAACAAGTCCCTGCATCATTCGCTGTGAAGAACCGCATATAACAATATTGGTGGTATTTTTATCCCTATCAATAAATTTCTGAATGATACTTGGCAGGGCCGGAGAGTTCTGTACGAGATACGGAAACTCGTCCAAAATCAGAGTTGCGGCCGGTGGCGCTTGATTCCAAATAGCGGAAAGCAGAGCTTCCCATGACGGATAGACAACTTGGTCGAACCCTGGAACAGCCCTGCTCACCTCCCTGGCAATACTTTGCCTTTGCAATGGTGGTTCCTGTTGGTCCGCAAGATAATAAATATCCTCTTTGCCGGCCACATGTTGCAACAGAGTGGATTTCCCGCATCGGCGACGTCCATAAATAACGACAAGTGAGGGCTCTGAAGCGTTTAGCGCCCGTTCAAGTTTTGCGATTTCCCGTGTTCTGTTGATAAAATCAAGCCGCATTTTCTTGTAAACCAATATCTCTCATTATACTTGTCGATAATAATGTTTGTCATACATAATTCATGTTTCTGTGATGGTTACTATTGAAGTATAGTGAAAAAGTCAACAACAAAGCCGAGGAAAAATCGCCGTTTTTTTGAAAGCCTTTATCTTAGTTCGCTTCGCTCACAATTGGGAGGATGATGAGAAAAAAATTTTTATAAACCGCTTTCATCTCTTCCTTATGCCCCCAGTCCGAGAGATATACACGGAATCGGTCATCCGGAATTCATTAAGGTTGCCGGAAAAGCTGCTGAAGGAACCATTTATTCGGGCTATTTCTCGCTGAAAGAAAAGCGGCCATACATCCAGCAGTGGGCCTCGGCTACGACCCGGGCCTGGTTGAAGCAATTGACAACGATTGTGTGGAAATTGCGGCCAGGGCAATCGAGATCGGCGGCGACAATCGTCGGGATATCGCCATCGGTCCCTATTATCCAGCGGTGATGGGGGCTTTGGGGGAAAACCAATTCGATGGAAATGGTGACATGGTGCG
>JAJRVC010000132.1 GCA_024277475.1 Deltaproteobacteria bacterium | reverse complement strand
TTACCCTTCGGGAAAGCCGGAGGACTCCAGATCCTGTGTTGTCAAGGATTCGAGGTAAACGACTACAACTTCACCCTTGACGCCTTGGCTCTGAAGCCCTCCGGCTTTTGCAACGTTAAGGGTTACTATGTCAAAATTCGAGAATTTTGACTTTTTACGAGATTGTCAAGAATTAAAATTAAATGGATATGATGTCAGATCATAAATCCAAAAATTTGAGATCGGGTTTTACAGAGCCTAATTCAACTGAAATTCTCCATTCCGAACCAACAAAAGATGACGAGAACTTGACAGCTCAAGACTTACAATCCCCAACACGAAACGCGAAACGCGAAACGGGTTACTCAAAACCCGAAACCCACAACAAGCAACAAACAACTGACCTCAATACGTGCTACGCCGTCGACCTTGGCATGATGGATTACAACGAAGCATGGAAGCTTCAAAGTGACATCGTCTCCGCCCGTATCAACGGATCCATTGATACGGACATCATCCTTTTTCTGGAACATCCCACCGTTTTCACCCTGGGCCGCAGAGGTGGCCTGGACCATCTTCTGGTGTCCGAGGAATTTATAGAGGCCTCCGGTATCTCCATTGTCCACGTGGAACGGGGCGGAAATATAACGTTTCACGGCCCCGGCCAGCTCGTCGTTTATCCCATTTTGAATCTAAAAAGACGCTGCATCGGTGTCGTCGATTTTGTGGCGGCATTGGAAGACGTCATGCTGGCCACGGTCCGAACCTGGGGCATTGCAGCAGAACGCAATCCCGCCAATCGGGGAATCTGGGTCGGCAACAGCAAAATGGGCAGCATCGGCCTTGCCATTCGAAAGAGCATCAGTTTTCACGGTTTGGCATTAAACGTCAATGTCGATTTAACCCCGTTTTCCTGGATCCAGCCCTGTGGGCTGCAGGGTGTCTGCATGACCTCTATGAAGCAGGAGTTGGGCAGTGAGCTGTCCGTGGCTAAGGTACGCGTCGCTGTAAAAAAACAGTTCGAATCCGTTCTGGACCTGAATTTTACCACCGCAAGTTATTCCCAACTGCAGCATCAATTGCAAAATCCCGGGTAACCTTTGAAATGTTCAGAGGTTCAGGGTTCACATTAAATGCGTACCATTGGACATTGAGCACTGCCCAATGAAAAAATCGTTGATATTTGGTTGTTTAGTGTTTAATATTTGGCCACTCGGAATCAAACACCAAATACAAAACAGGGGTTCGTGCTAATTTCGGCCATTAGAAATTTTCTTAATTGTAAACACTTTCTCGTTATCTCGCAGAGATCACAGAATATTTTTATTTTTTCTCTGCGTACTCTGTGGGCTCTGTGAGAGATCTAATGTCCCAAGTTATGACCATGCCACAAAACAGACATTCAACCATGAAGCAACAAACCAAATCAACTGTCCGTCTCCAAAAACCGGATTGGCTTAGGCAGCGGTTGCCCTCCGGCCCCGATTTTGAAAAAATCAAAGGGATGATCCGCAAGGACCACCTCCACACCGTGTGTCAGGAAGCCGGGTGCCCAAATATTTGGGAGTGTTTTTCACACCATACGGCAACGTTTCTGATCATGGGTTCCCACTGCACACGTAATTGTCGGTTCTGCGCAGTGACCGAAGGCCCCCTGGAAGCGCCTGATCCCAAAGAACCCGCCAGGGTCGCAAGCGTCGCCCGGCAAATGGGATTGAAATACGTCGTGGTGACCTCCGTCACCCGGGACGACCTGCCGGATGGCGGTGCCTGTAACTTTGCCGAAACCATTGGAAAAATTTACCAGGAAATACCTGATGTTTGCGTGGAAGTCCTGATCCCTGATTTTCAGGGAAATAAGAAAGCGCTTGAAACGGTTCTGGATGCTCACCCCAATGTATTAAATCACAATATTGAAACGGTTCCGCGACTTTATCCTGAAGTTCGTCCCCAGGCGGATTATCGCCGATCTCTTGACCTGATTCAACGTGCCAGTCAATACAATCCGGCGCTGCTTACCAAGTCCGGGCTCATGCTCGGTTTGGGAGAGCACCAGGCGGAAATAAACCGAACCCTTAAAGACATGTTTAAAGCAGGCTGCCGGATGTTGACCCTGGGTCAGTATTTGCAGCCTTCGAAAGAGCATTTGGCGGTGAAACGGTATGTCCCACCGGGGGAATTCGAAGAATGGCGCCGATCCGCCCTGCAAATAGGTTTTGCAGAAGTTGCCAGCGGACCGTTTGTGCGCAGCTCTTATCATGCGAAAGAATTGTTTCAGGGAATAAAAGCGTAACGGGTTACAAGTTGTGGGTTGTGGGTTACTGGTTGCTGGTCCCTCTTTCGCCTGAAATAATGACTATAATTTACCTAACCGACCATTCAACCAGTAAACTATTCAACGGGTCTACAGTTGATTCTAAATTATCGGAGCAATATTTTGGATCATCCAATAACCTGGGCTGAAATTGACCTGGACGCCTATGCGCATAACATCAGGGAACTGAGACGCATCACCCGGCCGCCGGCCCGCCTGATGGCCGTTGTAAAGGCCAACGGTTACGGCCATGGTGCCGTTGAAGTTGCCCGTGAAGCATTGCAAAACGGGGCGCAATATTTGGGAGTTGCCAGAATCAATGAAGCCATTGCGCTGCGGCAGGCCGGTCTTGAAGCCCCGATTTTAATTTTCGGTTACAGTCCGCCGGATCTTGCGCCAATGCTCATCGATTTCGAACTCGCCCAAACCGTCTATTCTCTGTCGGCCGCAAGCGCTTTATCCGAACAGGCGACCCGCAGAGGAAAGAAGATTAATATTCATCTCAAGGTGGACAGCGGCATGGGAAGACTCGGTTTTTTGCTGCCAGCAATCAGCGGGACCCCGGATGATATTCCAACCCAAAATCCTGTCCCCGAAATCGAAGCGATCAGCCGCCTGCCCGGTTTGACGGTGGAAGGCATTTTTACCCATTTTGCCACAGCCGACAGTGCCGATAAATCTTATGCCGGCTTGCAGCTGGACCGGTTCATGGATCTTCTCAATCGTCTGCAAAAAAATGGACTGGAGCCGCCCATCAAACATGCTGCCAACAGTGCTGCTCTGATCGAGATGCCGGCTTCCCATCTGGATATGGTTCGGCCGGGTATCGCCACTTACGGGCTCCACCCCTCGGACGAAACCAATAAATGCATCGTTGACCTGAAACCGGTCATGAAGTTGAAAAGCAAAATCATTCACTTAAAAAAGGTGCCGTCCGGGTTTAACATCAGTTACGGAATCACCTTCCAGACAAAAACCAAGACCACCATTGCCACGGTCCCTGTCGGATATGCCGATGGTTTCAATCGCCTGTTGTCTTCACGGGGCCAGATGCTGGTTCACGGCCAAAGGGTCCCTATCGTAGGACGGGTATGCATGGACCTGACCATGCTGGATGTAGGCGGAATTTCGGGAGTGGAGATTGAAGATGAAGTGGTTGTCTTCGGGCAACAGGTAAACGAAACCATTTCGGCGGATGAAATTGCGTCAAGCCTGGACACAATTAACTATGAAATCGTATCTACGATTACCGGCAGGGTGCCCCGTGTTTATTGTAAAAGTTCATCCACCAAGACACAAGGACAAAACGAAAGATGATGACAGCGTGCAGAAGACAGAGGTCAACAGAAGTTTCTTTTTCAATTTGACCGGCTGTTTTTTTGGCTAGCGGCACCTCTGAACCCAGGGCACTGAACCCTGAACCTTGAACCCAGAACCTTGAACTCTGA
>JAJRVC010000131.1 GCA_024277475.1 Deltaproteobacteria bacterium | reverse complement strand
TCGGCGGCATGATTCGCTGAGATATGAAAAAAAAAGTAATGTCGCTATTCTTGACAAATCCTAATCGATAACTGAAGCGTGACAGGCCGTAAGCCGCTAACGTTCCGAGCACCAGGCTGATCAGACTGGCACTCAGGGTGACCACGGCACTCGATAGGTAGGGGGCGACAATATCGATGCCCCGCCCGCCACTGCGCACCAGTACCTTCCACCCTTCGAGGGAAGGTTCATACTGCAGCCAGGGAATGTAGGTCGCCCCGCCGGTGACACCGTTGGCGGTCTTAAATGAGGTCGTAAGTGCCCATAAAAACGGCAATGCAACGAATGACGACCACAGCAGGATGGCCAGGTATTTCAGCAGCAGGTAAGTGGTTTTCATAAGCTAATTCCGTGCAAATTTGTATGTCAGAACCTTGGCAATGATCGTAAGGCTGATGATCATGATCACAAGGTAGGTCAGTGAAAGTGATGCCGCATATCCGATCTGGTAGTCCCGCATCCCCCGTATGTAGATGTAATAACTGCTTGTTTCGGTCGCGGTTCCGGGACCACCTGAGGTTAGGACGTAAACGGTTTCCATAAGCTTCGAAGCCTCGATCAACCGGATCAGAATCGCGCCGATAGAGATGGGTGCCATCAGGGGGAAGGTCACACTGAAAAAAGTACGAAAAGGTCCGGCACCGTCGATGGCTGCCGCCATGTAGGGTTCATTCGGCAGCGATAACAATCCCGCCAGGAGCAGGAGGAACATGAAGGGCGTCCACTGCCAGACCTCTACGGTAATAACGCTCACCATCGCCATACGGCCGCTAGAAAGCCAGGTCAGCGGTTCAAAGCCGAACAATTGAACAATATCGTTGGCCGGACCCAAGGACTCATGCAGGATAGTTCGCCAGATGACCGACATAATGACCGGTGTTGTCATCATCGGTATGAGAAAAAGGACGCGGACGAAACGCTTGAGGATGATATCTCGCCAAACCAGAAGTGCCAGACCGAATCCGATAGCGTACTGTATCAGAACCGAACCGACGGCCATCATGCTCAGCCGTATCAGTGATTCCCAGAACCGCATGTCCACAAACAAACGGACGTAGTTCTTTGCTCCTATCCAGTCGAGTCCGGGTTTGACGACATCCCAACTTGAGAAACTGACCCGCAGGGTGAATAGCAGGGGAAATATAATAATGGAAATCAGAACAATAAGTCCGGGGAGCAAAAAAAAATGTTTGTGATTCAATTTCAGCATAGCACCTCTGAAATGTTACAATTTGATCGACTTCAAGGCGAGCAACCGCGAGACAGTCCCTAATCCTGCAAAATCCGGCCGCAGGGTTCTGGCTGCGGCCGGCCCTGTTTTCAAGTTTTCACTGCTACAAATTGTCTTCGAGGGCGACGACGTTCTTGTATGCGTCGCGCACCCTATCCTTACCGATACGATCGACGATTTGCCGCCATTCCGCAGCGACACCGTCGAGTGCTTTCTGGGGTGTCTCCTGTCCGGCAAGAGCCTTCGAAACACCGGCCGCCATGGATGACATGAATTGACCGACACCGGGAACCCGCAGGTCGAAGACACGGTTCTTGCTCTTATCCATATCGGACAGTGTCTTCACATAGCTGCTGGCCGTTTTCTTATCCCAGCCCAATTTATCGACCCAGAAATTGACATCGAAGTGGGTGGTGCGGTATGGGTTTACACCGAAACGACCGATTTGCAGATCGTGCAGGGTGTTGGCCTGGTTGCTGAAGAAACAGAGGTAGTCGAAAGCCATGTCTTTGTTCTTGGACATCTTTGAAACGGCCGAAGTCCAGCCCCAGGTGATGTAAGGTGCCCGGCTCGGTGTATCGAACTTGTCCCATTTCCCGGTTTTGCGGTTCCAGACTTCAGCGGCGCCCGGCAAGGGGGCTGCAGCAACTTTGTTGCGGATGGGGCTGCCTTTTTCCATCGCCTGGATGAAAGCATCGTCCCAGCTGTAGCTCATCAGCGTTTGGCCGCCGCCGAATGAAAAAATTTCATCACCAAGCCCAAAGTTGTTGCCGCCGGGAGGGAAAGCTTTCTGGGCTTCGACAAAAAGTTCGAGTCCGCGTACCCAGCCAGGCGTGTTCACCAGTGGCTCCATGGTTTCAAGGTCGAAAAAAAAGCCTCCTTTAACGTCGGGATGTTTGGCGTAAGGCGCAACCCGGCTGATAAAAGCCGAGAACATCAGGTCATCACGTTTGGCAACTTCGGCGCTGCCGAAATTTGGCTTTCCGTTGCCGTCCCAATCCCAGCCGGAAAAATAAATGGCAATTTTGTTGTATTCTTCCCAGGTAGCCGGGACATGCAAGTCTTTGCCGGTATCTTTCTTGTAGCGTGCCTGCATTTTTGGGTTATCGAAAATATCAGTGCGATATTTCAGATAGTGGCGGTCGCCGTCCACCGGGAACTGGATCATCGTGTCGCCCCAGGTGGCCACACCTTTGTAGTTGACCGTAACGTCCTGCATACTTTTCGTATTGAGGTATTTCTCAGGAACGGGCGCAAGATAATTATTGAAATCACCAATCCAGAGGGATCCGTAAAACAAAACGTCGTAGGCATCCTGGCCTGTCTGAAAGGGTATCATGATCCGCTGGAACAAATCGCCGAAAGGCACATGCACCACGTTAACCTTGGCACCGGTCAACTCTTCAAATTGTTTGGCGTGCAACGCCGTCGGTTCTCCCATGACCGGGACTGCATGGGTGATGATATTGAGTGTTCGGCCGGAGTAATCTTTAGCGTCGATGGCTTCAAAGGAACAGGCTCCAGGCACATCCTCCTCGATACCATATTTGGTGTAGTCTGCCGCCTGCACCGCGAAACTGCTCGCAACCAGTAAAATGATCGCAATCGAAAATTTGAAATAATGTTTCATCGTTTCCTCCTATTTTTGAAAAAGTTAGTAATTTAAGGAATTAGGACCGACCGGCCGCTATTCCTGCCCTCTAAAAGGTGCCGCAGAGCTTGGTTCGCATCACTCAGGGAGTATTCCCGGGTAGTCAATGAGACCAGGCCGCGATCAACCATCGTGATCAGTTCCCGCAGTTCCGATAGGGTGCCCCCCAGGATGCCCACGATAGTTTTTTTTGACAAAACCAACTCCAGAGTAGAAATCGACAACTCTCCCCCGTAGCCGACCAGATAATAATGTCCGCCTCGTTTGGTTACCGACAATCCTCGCTCTACCGTACCGTTTTTCCCTACGAAGTCGATCACCACATCAACTCCCCGCCCCTCAGTCAACACCATAATTTTACCGGTGTATTGTTCATCTGCAATAAATGTATAATGTGCCCCGACCTGACGGGCAAGATCAAGAGCAGCCTCCGACTTGTCCACCGCAATTATTTCGGTTGCGCTGAGCGCCCTGAGCGCCTGTATCCCCACGTGTCCGAGACCGCCTGCACCGAGAACAAGGGTACAATGCCCGGGGACCAGATGTTCTGAAGCCTTGCGGGCTGCACTGTATGCGGTCAGCCCGGCATCGGCCAAAGGAGCAATATCCATAGGGGAGAGATGGGACGGAAGCCTTACGAGCATGCGTTCTTCGGTTAGCATATACTCCGCAAATCCGCCATGGCGGTTAAACCCCGGATAAAAGCCACGCACGTCAGGCCGTCTGTCGTTTTCGGAATCAGGGACTGTTAAATCTGCATCTCCCATCGGGTGCGCAATCACCGGATCGCCCACTTTAACGGATTCCACCGAAGCACCGATTTCTTCCACCCACCCGGCGTTTTCATGTCCCAGTACCATCGGCAACTCAATGTGCATCTGGTTGCACCACATCCCTTTAATCAGCTCAAGATCCGTGCCACAGACACCGGCACCTCCGATTCTAACAATAACATCCGTTGGTTTTTCGATGATAGGTTCGCGAATATCCTCGTAAACCAGCCACTCAGATCCGCTCAGTAATTCATCGAATTGGTGCAACTGTGCCGCCTTCATACAAAATCTTTCCAGTAAAACATTGCGTGGTTTGAAATATGTATTGCGTTTCTATCGATCCGAATCGCCGAATGTATGCAAATCGGAGCTTAAGCCGCTTCTCCTGCAACCCAGCAATTTGTGTGCCGGAATTAAACAAAAAATATCCATTCACTTAAAAACCGACAGTTCTTGAAACAGCACCATCAATCCGTCACAGTGTATCTCCCGGAGTGTTGAATAAATGAACAGTCATCGGGAACAATTGTTAAAAAAATGAACACATGCTGAGGCGGAGGGAATGGCCGTCAAGCTAAGCCTTACTACCGATAGTCATTTAAAGGTATTGAGCGGCAAATGAAAAAGAAATACCAAATTCAAAGCACCACCCGATCTTAAAATTGGGTCAAATAAATCTCAAAATTCCAAGACATATTAGCAGTAATATTTACGTCACCATATTTGTGAAACTATGTCCTTAGCCTGACGGCTATGGGGGGGGGAGATCCTATCCCTCCCGTTTTTATTAACTTGACAATTTTGTTATAAAATTTTAATTACCGTTCAAGGGTTCAAAATTTGAACCCGTAAACGCATACTTATACAGGTGAAGATTTGCCTGTCCGCGTGCATCGTCCCCTGCCCGCCTTGAACGCTGACGTCCGAAATGGACAAAAAGTTTCAGCTACCTGGAGAACAAACCGATGAGGGAAAACGCCCGTACCTTCCTGGCCCGTGAAGGAACCGTTCCGGCCAGATTTTCCAGCTCTGAAATACGAATATCCTGGCAACGCTGTTTCGACACCGGTCTCGATCCGTTCGGTTATCCCGAACAGATCCAGATCAGTGCCGCCGATTTAAAAAACCGTAGAGAGGAAAAGGGCTTGGTGCGCCGACAGGCCAAACTGGAGATGGAAAACCTCCACCGTCAGATTGCGGGGTCAAATTTCATCATCATTTTCGCTGACAGCGCCGGTGTGATTCTTGATCGCATTGTCGATGGATCCATCGCTACCAACAACTCAGGCAGGACACTTCCAGGATTCATTTGGCAGGAAGAAATCAACGGCACCAACGCATTGGGCATGGTTGCGGTCACGCAAAAACCTGCTATCGTACACGGCGATGAACATTATTTTAAGGCCTATACGGACCTGACCTGCGCAGCCGTCCCGATTTTGGGACGAAATGGCGAATTGGCAGGAATCATAGATGCCACCTCCGATTGCCGCTCACGCCAATACCATACCCTGGCCCTGGTCGCAATGTCATGTATCACCATTGAAAACGGTTTATTCCGAGACCGCCATAAAGGCAACTTCATTTTCGAACTTCATAACCGGCGCGAATTTTTAGGTACCCTGCAATCCGCTATGCTGGCTTTCAACGAAGACGGTTTTCTTGAAGAATCCAATGGCCGAGCCCAGCTGTATTTGCAGGATCTGCCTGCAGGAGTGAAGATTCATTTCGACGAGATTTTTCGTACACCTTTCAGGGAGTTCCTGGACCGGCTGCCGGGTGCAAGATCGATTTATCTCACCGACATGGAGGGCAGTTCCTTTGCCGTCAGAGCCTTCAACTACCACGCCCGCAAATTGACCCTATCGCCAGCACCTGTCCGCTCTTCTCGCACGGCAGGCCGGGACATGTTCATGACCAGCCACGATCCGGCTGTAAAATCGGCAATGCACATGATCAGGCGTGCCGTTGAATTGAATGTGCCTATTCTGATAAGAGGCGAAACCGGAACCGGCAAAGAGTTAATGGCCCGCTATGCCCATGCCGTCAGCAACCGGAAAGGTGATTTTGTCGCCGTCAACTGCGCCGCCCTTCCTGAAACGCTGATTGAATCCGAACTTTTTGGCCATCAGGACGGGGCCTTTACCGGTGCCGTCCGGGGCGGATCAAAGGGGCTTGCCGGTCAGGCCAACAAAGGCACCCTTTTTCTGGATGAGATTGGAGTTATGCCGGCTCAGGTCCAGGCCAAGTTGCTGCGTTTCCTGGACAGGATGGAAATTCGTCCGGTTGGTAAAACCACTGAAATTCAACTGGACATACAGCTGATCTCCGCCACCAACACCGTACTGACCGGCAAGGAACGTAAAGTTGAATTCCGGCCGGATTTGCTGTACCGGATCAACACGGTGGAGGTGTATTTGCCCCCCCTGCGTAAACGCCGGGACTTTCATAAAATTATAGAAGCCATCCTCGATACTTTGCAACATCCTCTCAAGCTGGAGCCGGCTGCTCTGCGCCTGTTGGAAGCTTACAGCTGGCCGGGGAATATCCGGCAGCTGAAAGGGCTGCTGACCCGCCTGTTGATTGCCTGTGAAAGCGGAAAAATACGCACTGAAGACATACTTTCGATGCTCTCAACGCAGACTTCAGATACGAGCGGAGAGCCCCAGCCCAGAAACCTGGCCGACCGGGAACTGGAAATCATTCGCGTTGCCTATAAACAATGCAAGGGCAATATATCCGCCGTATCACGCGAACTCGGCATTTCGCGAAACACCGTTTACAAAAAGCTGAAAGAGGCCCGCAAGGTTCGATCGGACGGATAACCGTTGAATTTCATTTATCCCCGCTTAATGCCATATCCTTTAATCGTAACATACTGAATTGATGACTATAGATTACTTAACCCGGATAAGCCGTGACCAAACAGAAAAATTAATCACGAAATTACGAAAACACGAAAAAAGTTGACCTAAATTTCGTGCTTTCCAACTTTCGTGTTTTCGTGATAAAAAAGGTTTTTCCATAAAATGCAAAGAAATAATTAATAAGAATCTATTCAATCAGTCAACTATTCAACGAGATTTGTACCTTACCGACCGGGCAGGAAAACTCACACAGCCGGCAGTATCTAATCAATTTGGCGGGTCTATCGTGTTCCCTAACCTCGATGTTTTCGCAATTGCTGATATCCATCTCCATCTGATGATTGCACAAGTGCCTGCTGTAAACGCCGCTGCGGCCCGGCAGTTCATCAAGCCCGAGTTCAGTTATGCGATAAATCATTTTTTGAAATGCCGCCTGTGGGCAAGCGGTCCTGCACGGCATGTCGCAGCCCTTGCACGGATTGAATTCCACGGCGCCTGTTGACGGTAGCTCCGCATCCAAAAGGATGGCACGCAGACGAACCCTGGGCCCATAGGTCGGATTTACAAACAAATTATTTTTACCGATAGATCCCAAACCGGCCATGACGGCTGCATCTTTGAGAAAAATCCTTCCGTTTTCAATATAATAGGGCAACTTGTGGGTTTTATACCCCATTTCTTTTTCCAGCCAGGCAGATAGCCTGGAATTAATGTCCATCAGTATTCTGTTGCCGGACGTACCTCCCTGCAACCCGTCCTGCCACCAGTCCAATTCCGGTTTATCTTCGGGATGTTCCACACCAACCACGACAGCAGATCGGGCATTATCCGGCCAGGCAATTTGTCCGGCCGCACCATTTCCGGAGTCCTTTGAGCCCACGCCATTATACCTGTCAAGCTTTCCAAATACGAAATGCGATGGAGAATTTTTAAGTGCCGCAACATTTGCAATTCCTGCTACCGAGGCACCCAAATTTATCGCCTGCTCAATGATCCGGGCATTGATATCTTTATCACTTATTTTCGTCATAGTATATACCACCTCTTTCTATCGATAACTGACACCTGAAACCTTAAGTGCCTAATATCGATGTGGCTGCGGAATTGTCAATATTCCGCTTTTAACTCCTCAATGTAAGTTTCAAAATGGGTGCTCCCCGTGACGGCATATTTGTTTCCGTCTGTCGATACCAGATCCCCGCTTCGGATAAGCAACTCGCAGTGGCTGACAATCTCGTTGGCGGCCATCATGCTGCCAAATCCTTCCAGCAGATGTTTTTCGAAATGCTCCCGGGCAATTTCTTCAGCTGTCTTTGACCCGGTGCCCACAACAACCAGAATTGCGCCACATCTTTGGACGTGATGTCGGATCAATGCCTTAACCCGGTCGGCAAGATCAACTCCGTTCCAATGACCGTTGTAGAAAAAACGGTGGGCAGGCAGGACAAACAAATCCGGCTGTTGTTCTGCGATTTCTCCAAGCTTTTTTAGCGATTTGACATACCGTTGCAGTCCAAAAACAGCCTCGGGTTCCGCGTATTGAGGCTGAATCACTTTTGCGACTTCATCATACATGGCCTCGCGGGTGGGCCAGGGAGAAATGTCCGGCAGCACAATATCTCCGACGATGATGGCTTCCGTACCCAGTAAAACCGCCAGACAGTCCGGACTGTGCCCCGGAAGATGACAGGTATGAATATCGGGACCGAGTCCATTTTTGCCGTCTCCGATTGCATCTACCGTCAACTCCTGTAAAACCTGGTGGTATTCGAGACAATTTTTTGTATAAAAGGATTCGGGCATTGGACAGTGCCAACACTTGGCCGGAAACTCCGCTTTGTGGTCGGGAGGCGCCAGATCATGATATTTGCGGATCAGCAACTTATAAATACGATGGGCTTTTACGCTGAGGTGGGTCGATTTCACCAACTCGGCCAGTCCGCCGTCATGGTCCTCATGCCCATGGCTGATCAGAACATACTCAAGATTCTGGACGCTGATGCCGGCTGACTCCATCATGCCGACCAGGTTGCGGCCTTGGCCGAAGCGGCCGGAATCCACCAAGAAGGGTTTATCAGCCATCACCGCATAATTCCAGGTCGGGCCCAGATCCCAGTGTCCCCCGTAAAAATTCATAGTGGGGAGTCCGTATATTTCAAGTCCGGACGGCAATTGAAATTTTACAACCCTTTCATTGCCGCCGTCATCGCCTTGGTTAATGATTTCTTTTAAGTATTGCTCCAAAATTTCTCCGGTAATCAGCGACCACCAGCAGAGCTAGGGTATGAGGATGGCCCCTGGAAGGGGCCGGGCCAGCTCTGCTGGTGGTCGCTGATTTTAATGATCATTCTTTCAATCTTTTTTTTTAACAATCACATAGGTTGCCAATCCCTTGGCAACAAGGTTTTTATCTCCATCCCGGACTTCTACGTCCCCAATTGCCGTCATCGTCCCCCGGTGAACAATTTTTGCCTCGGCAACGATTTCGCCGCCTTTAAGCGGCTTGAGAAAATTAATCTTCATTTCCAGGGTTGATATTGTTTCATCTTCATTCAACAGCCCGACCAAAGCCATCCCAACGGCAGAATCCGCCGGCGAAAAAATGGCCCCACCATGGGCCAACCCAAGGCCGTTGGCCAATTTTTCGGTAAAAGGGAGCCGAATTTTTGCCCACCCTTTTTTAACCGCCACAAGTTCCATGCCGAGAAGAGACCAAAAAGGGTTTTTCGTCTTCTGCCACTCCATCAAGGCTTCTTTAAACCTGGGAGCGAGTTCTTCATATTCCGTCATATTTTCAACCATTTCATGATTGTTTATAATAAAAAATCCCGAATGAGTGAATTAACCAATTCCGGCTGCTCGTGGATTACCCAATGGCTGCCGTCCGGAATTCTCTTGACGGTCAAATACCTCACGTATTCTCCAAGGCCTTCTATATTACCGATCAGCAGCGCTTGATCCAGTTCTCCCCAGATGACCAGTGTGGGCACCTTGACCTCCAGTATTTCGTGAGGCAGATTCAATATCCCTTTTATATTTTTCTCATCATTTTTCGAAGTGGGTGGATACAGGGGAGAGGCCCGGTAATAATTCAGGCCGCCGGTCAAAGCCCCCGGGCGTGACCAGGCTTCGATGTACTTCAAACGGACCTCTTCCGTCATTTCCCATTTGCTTCCGAATTGAGAAAGTGCCTGCATGAGTCCGTCATAGTTGTTTTTTGATAAGATTCGTTCCGCTTCAGGCGTACGGAACATGAGCATATACTGACTGGCCTTTTGCTGATCGGGGTTGTTTAACAGCTCCCGGGCGAAGATGGCCGGATGGGGCGAATTGATGATAATCAGCTTCTCTATCAAATCGGGATAGCGCATGGCAAAAGACCACGCCACCGCCCCGCCCCAGTCATGGGCCACCATGTAAAATTTTTTATGCCCCAGATATTCGGCCAAAGCACGCAGATCTTCAATAAGATCTTTGATATGATAGTTTGCAACGTCCGCCGGTTTGGACGACAGGTTGTATCCCCGCATATCCAGAGCTGCCGCCTGATAATCCTTGCCAATGTGGCTGAGCTGATTTTCCCATTCGGCCCAGAACTCGGGAAACCCGTGGACAAACATCACCAGTTTCCCGTTTCCTACACTGACATAATGCAAGCGGACGCCGTTGACGTCGGCGTATTGATTTTTGAAGTCGGACATAATTCATCTCCCAACCCGGACAAGCAGGAATTGAATTCTGAAATAAGGCGTTATTTTTTCCTAACAGCTCTCATCCACCAGGCCGCCAGCACTCCGGCCAGAAAACCAAACAGATGACCCATCCAGCTAATGCCCGGCACAAAAATTAACAGAGATGGCAAGGCACCGCCATATAATAAAAGCACCACCAGCGAGATGATCAATGCTTTCCAATCCCGCCGAAATATGCCCAAACTGATTAAAAAGCCGATCAGGCCGAAAATAATCCCGCTGGCACCGATATGGATGGTATCGCTTTTGCCCAAAAGCCAAACCAACCCACCGCCCGCCAAAACAATGATCCAGAGCGCCCCAAATGTCAGCTTGCGACTGAATGACAGGGATACCGTCAGCAAAATGAGAAGAGCTCCTGAATTGGCTATAAGATGGCGCAGATCGACATGCAAAAACGGTGTAAAGATGATGCCCACCAGGCTGTCTATATGTCGCGGCCGCAGTCCATAAAGCCGCAAATCGATGGGCAGAGCAAGATTGATAAAAAACACCAGCCAGAGAATGGCGACTACCGCCAGTGCTGTTTGCAAATTTTTACCGGTTTTCATGCCGCACGCTCAGAATCGTATTTCGAGCAAGTGTCGGATCGAAATTCGCTTGTTATCGTCGTTGGGCGCACGATGTAATACAAGTATCCAAATCTTTTAAAATTCCATTTTCAATGTTATAAATCCATCCATGAACGGAGAGTTCCGCCCCATTTTTCCATGCACTTTGAACGGTCGTTGTGTTACAAACATTTGTTACCTGCTCGATTACATTTAGTTCACAAAGCAAATCCAATTTTTTGTCGCCCCCCAGTCCTTCCAGTTTTTCAGCATTGAAACGGCTGACATCTTTAATATGACAAAGCCAGTTATCTATAAGACCATATGCTTGATTTCCCATTGCTGCTTTTATACCACCGCATCCATAATGGCCGCAGACAATAATGTGCTTCACCTTGAGCACTTCAACGGCAAACTGTATCACGGAAAGGCAATTCAGATCTGTGTGAACGACAACATTGGCGATATTGCGATGAACAAATATCTCCCCGGGAGGCAAATTTACAATCTGGTTGGCCGGGACCCGGCTGTCTGAACAGCCAATCCAAAGATACTCCGGGGACTGTTGCTTGGACAACTGAGAGAAGAACTCAGGGTCTTTTTCCTTGATTGCGTTTGCCCACGCTAAATTTCTTTCAAAAAGATTCTCCAGTACTTTCAAAACGTTGATTATCTCCTATGTTTATTTATTGAAATTCATAAAAATAAAATCCTCGATCATCCCAACGGAAAACCTCGATTTAACTGATCAAGTTCAAATTTCATAGTAGATAATGTATATTCCAACAATATACATATCAAGTAAATTCTTTATATGAACTCGCACATGCGCTATCAGACCGCCAATCAGCCGGTACCACGTGTTTCTTATGGGTTTTACCGGGATCAATTTTATGCGGCATTTATACTGGAGTATTAGGCATCATTTGCTCAACTTACGTTGACAATAGCGGTCGGAGTATCTATTTTCCAGGGTACAGAGGTTCAAAAGGGAGAATGAACATATGAAATCACAAAAACGATTGACGGGTTGGATTTTTCAGATGAGCATTTGTCTGTTGTTGCTGACACTGATTGCAGGCTGCATGGGTAATTATGGGCGCATTAAGCGGGATCCTAAAATTTTTCAGGACTTTGAGACCAACCAGGTGCCTTCGAGCTACAAATACTATTACTACGGTTTTGACACCCGGCCTTATGCCGTTATCGGCGTTGAATCCAAATACAATGCCGGCTCAAGTATGTGGCGGGAAGT
Source organism: Deltaproteobacteria bacterium (assembly GCA_024277475.1). The sequence goes on along the minus strand of JAJRVC010000131.1, from coordinate 2,397 downwards.
TGAGCCAAACAGTGATAAATTCAAAAAAATGACTGTCTGGCTTTGGGAGGATTACGGCTATTCGCGCTACGGTGCCTGGATTTTGGACCCTGAGGGCAATCAAGTGGGTATTCTATTTTCAAGCATTCGTGAAATTGCCATCAAGTTTTCCGGCGATAATAAAATGACGGTCATGCCCAATACGCCATTTCTCTGGGGACCATCCGCAGATGAGGGTTCATCAGGCAGATATTACGGCAGTATGGATTCAGATTCTTTTTTCTCAATTTCTGACCGGGCTTCTTATCCCTAACCCGGACAAGCTCGGATTACAGCTCTTCACTGAGCCATGAGGTCAACAACAAAAGCCGTCTGCCCGTTTCGCTTGCATGTTCCTTTTGGGCCGCGGCGGCAAGTTCCCGGGCTTTTTCGAAATTGAGTCCGTAAATGGATTTTCTCGCATCTGTACGGTAAAGTTGGGCTCTGGCCGACAGCATCATGATGCCGCTAAGATCCGCTCCACACCGCGAACATTCCCGGGTGCCCCTGAATTTAGCATGGCAGACCGGACAGCGCAAAGATCCTTGAATACCCATTATTGACCCTCAACAAAAAAGAGAAGCTCTTTTAGCTCTTCACAGGCTCCGCTGAGCTTTGCGGTATCCCGGGAAACAATAGTGGATTCAATCTTTTCATGAAGATCGATGGCCTCTTCCTGGTCTTCAGCGTGCATGCGGTCGAGCAACCGCCGCGAGCGTTCCAGAAGCGCTTTAGCATCCCTATGGGCTCTGCCCCAGGGGGAATCAAATTCCTCCAGGATCTTACTCTCCGCTTCTCCAGATGTCGAAATTTCCCGGCTTCCATGAATTGTATGGAATGGAACCTCAATCACTCCGTTAGGATCACCGTCCCCATTTTCCGGCTGTATGTCCCCATGATCGTCGTGAAAGCTGTCGAGATCAGCTGCACGGCTGTCAAAAATCTCATCCAGATGCTCTCTGGCGGCAGCAATCTCTGCGTCACTTCTGGGCTTAAGCGCATTATCAATCGTAATCTGCTTTGTTTTCCCGGTCTCTTTTTCGATGGCGGTCACTTTCAGGATACCGTCGATATCAAGACTCATGCGACAAAGAACCGGGTTCAACTCCGGGGTCGGTTTAAGCCCTTCGACACGAAAGTGTCCAACCGGAATGTTTGTCAATGCATCCGGGTCGTCCCCCTGATAGATATCAATATCGACCTGCTCCTGATAAGGAAAAGAAGTATAGTATTTATCCGTTCGCGTCACCGGCAGGGCTGTGTTGGCTCGAATAATCGGGTGGTAGCAATATTGATAAGGGGCACCGCCGCGTTCTCCCAAATAGGATGGGCCAAATGAATAGGGCGAAACGTCAACCAGGACTCTGTCCACCCCACGTCCGGAAAGTCGCGAGGCAAGCACCCCGGCGCCCAGGGCGACACACAGATCCGGGTGGATCTCATGCCGGGGAACAATGCCCGCCCGTTCTTCCAATACGCGGGACACCAGCGGGATCCGAGTCGATCCGCCGACCAGCAAAATGGCGTCGAGATCACCTGGTTTCTTGCCGGCAATGTCCATGGCCTTGGCTACACTATCCAGTGTGGACTCGATCAGAGGGCCGATCATCTGCTCGTACTCTTCACGGGACATCTCGGTTTCAAGATGCAGGGGTTTGCCGTCGATGTCAACCAGTGCTTCTTCCCGTATTTGGGCAAACGGTTCAAGGCTAAGCTTCTTTTTGGTTTCTTCGGCCGTCCACCACAGACGGGATATGGCTACCCGGTGATCGCTGTTTAGATCAATACCATGCTGATCGCGAAATTCATTCACCAGACGATCTACCAGGAGCTGATCGAAATCGTCTCCTCCCAGACGATTATTGCCGTGGCTTGCCAGCACCTCGGTAACATTTTTTTCGATGGTCACTATCGAAACATCGAAGGTACCGCCTCCAAGGTCATAAATCATAACCGTTCGGCTTTCATCCGATCCGTATCCGTAAGCAAGGCTGGCTGCCGTCGGTTCATTGAGTATCCGCACGACTTCCAGACCCGCGAGCTTACCGGCTTCGCGCGTTGCGCTGCGCTGAGCATCCGAAAAATAAGCCGGAACTGAAATGACTGCTTTTTCAACGGCGAAACCCAGTTTCTTTTGGGCCCACTGAGCCAGTTCCCGCAGGAGCAAGGCGGATATTTCCGGTGGTGTAAACGTTCGCTCCCCCAGAGTTACCGTTTCATCGCTCCCCATTTTGCGCTTGATACTTCGTACGGTGCGCGCGGGATAGAGGAGTTGCTGGTTTCGAGCCGGCGCACCGATAAGCAGTTCATCGGTTTGCGAAAGTCCGACGCAGGACGGCAGAATTTTGGTTTCTCCGCTGCCGATGATTCGTACATTAT
>JAJRVC010000130.1 GCA_024277475.1 Deltaproteobacteria bacterium | reverse complement strand
CATGAGAAAGTCTCCTTAAATTGTAATTTTTTTGGAAAAATTTTTACTTCTTTATAGAGGCTTTCTCATGTTTAAGCAACTGTTTTTACGTTATATTCTCGTATTGTTTTAACACCCTTTATTACGAAAAATACCAACTATTATCACGAGAATTGAAATGCAAAATACCCTATACATAGTGCTTGCTTTTTCGATGGGCCTGATCATGTCGATTTATTTGCCGATGAATAGTTCTGTTGCCAGAGTTACAGGTTCGTCTATTACCGCAAATGTCGTTTTTTTCACGGTGGCGCTTTTAACTTCGATGTTAATCTTTCTCATATCCGGCCGGTTTAATACCCTCAACCACTTAAATAGTGTACCTGCACACCTGTATTTAGCAGGTTTTGTGAGTGCTTTTGTGGTTTTGGGCACAACTTTTCTGATTCCAAATATAGGCGCGAGAAAATTTTTTATTTTGCTTATAACCGGCCAAATATTAATGGCGCTTGTCGTAGGTCATTTTGGACTGCTAGAATCTGCCAAAGATCCCATCAATATAAAAAAAATGATTGGGGCAGTACTTGTTTTAGCGGGCGCAATTTTCTCTACTTATTAATTCTACTTTGTCATATTTATCATTATCCGATGTTCGACATTCATCTTTCAAAACACCCCTGTACGGTATAAATGTAACCTGTAAATTTTTACCGGATAGATTAGCGTTTATGAGGCAAATCCCTCCTGACCGAGAGATTTGCCGTTACCGCGCCCGCCATCCCTGAGTCCGGCGCTTGAACCGTCTACTGATAAGCTCGGCCAAACCGCGTACGATCACATTGGCGAAAACAATCAGCATACACATGGCCGCTGCCGGAGCGGTATCGCCGGCATCGTCCATGTTGATGACAGCTACCGAGGCCAGCGGATTATCACTGGAGTATAGGAATATCACGGCCGAAACTGTTGCCATGGAACTGACGAAGTAAAATACGGCAATCTCCAGAATCGCGGGGAAACACACCGGCACTGTTACTCGCATGAACGTTCTGTAAAACGGCACTGCCATCGATTCAGCCACCGATTCAAATTCTTTATCAAGCTGCCGAATCGCCGTTGTTGCTGTCAGAAAGCTGACCGTATAAAAATGGATAATGTTGCAAATGATGAGAATGGCCATCGTGCCGTAAAGAAAATTGAATGGGTTGAAAAACTCGATTCCCGTGAAAGGAATGGTTAGGTGGGTCTTGTTGAAAAAAAAGATATAGGCAATTCCAATAACCAGCCCGGGCAAGGCCAGCGGAAGAATCGAAAGAAAATAGGCGATCCGTTTGAGCCAGGCCACGCCCTTGGTTTTATCGATGAGATAGGCGCTGGTAAAAGTAATAAAAACACCGCAAAGGGCTGTCAAGGCCGCTATCCTGATGCTGTTCCAGAAAGCTGCGTAGCCGCCACCGCCGACGTCGTCAAAGGAATAGTTCGCTAGGGTCCAGATCTGAGGGTATCTTTCAGGGTCCGTAAAGGCATAGGGCCATATTTTAACCAGGGAAGCCACCCCCGCCATGAAGACCATGATCAATATAAAAGCAGCAATCAGCGTGCATAAACTGCCGAAGATCGCGTCACGCATCCGGCTTGCTTTCGGGCTGAAAGGCACACTGCGTGCAGTCACAATAGCCGTGGCGCGTCGCTGCACAATCCGGTCTGCGATAAACGCCAGGACGGTTGGTATGAGCAAAATAATACTTACGGTAGCTCCCATTCCGAAATTCTGCTGACCAATCACTTGCTTATAGATGTCGACCGCCAAGATATTAAATTGGCCGCCAACGACTTTCGGCGCGCCAAAGTCGGTAAATGAAAGGGTAAAGGCCACGAAGATGGCACTCAGCAATCCGAATTTGATGCTGGGAATGGTCACCGTAAAAAAAGTCCTGATCTTCCCGGCCCCCAGGCTTTCCGATGCTTCATAGAGACGGGCATCGGTGTTTGAGAGTGCCACCAGCAAAATCATAACCGCCGGCGGAAAGGTGAAAACAACTTCGGCAATGACGATTCCCGTGAACCCATAAAGATGGATGTCCCATGCCAGCCAGGGCAGGCTGTTGAAGAACCCGGTCGTAATAACGCCTTTGTTCCCGAATAGATAGACCAGCGACAGTCCGTAAAGCATCGTCGGTGCAAAGAGTGGAATCATCGCTACGATGCGGAAAAATGACTTTCCAAATATCCGGGTTCGGTGAATTCCGTATGCATATAGAAATGCAAGGCCGACTGAGATAAAGGTCGTGTAAAGACCGACACGCAAACTGTTCCAGACCGATTGCGCCAGCCCCGACGCTTCCATGTATTGTGCTAAAAACTCGATTGACCTAAAAGCCTGGAAGGCCAGTACCAACAAAATTGCGATGGTGAGCATTCCATTTTGATTGAAAGGCATCCGGGGCCGGATCAAAGTCCAAATGAAAAAAACAATGAGGGTGATGGCCAGCAAAATGTTACCAAGCGCAATAAACGTCCGGCCT
>JAJRVC010000010.1 GCA_024277475.1 Deltaproteobacteria bacterium | reverse complement strand
GGCCATCTTTATGCCTTCGTCGGCGACCTTGCCTTTACCGGCGCCCTGCAGCCTTTTGATAACCTCATCGGGTACATCCATTCCCGGAACTTTGGCCTTCATGTACCTGGCCATACCAACACTTTTCATGGGCGTAACACCCGCCAGGATATAAACTTTTTCCGTCAGACCCATGTCATTGGCCTGTTTGACCCATTTGCGAAATTTATCCATATTGTAAATACACTGGGTCTGAATAAAATCCACCCCGGCTTTGACTTTTTTCGCCAGGCGGTACACCCGCCAGTCAAAGGGTTCTGCAAAGGGGTTGGCGGCCGCACCGATAAAAATCCGGGGCGGTTCTTCGATGTCCCCGCCGCTCATGAATTTGCCTTCATCCCGCATACCCCTGACCATGCTGATCAGCTGCATGGAATCGATATCAAAGACACCCTTGGCAGTGGGATGATCGCCAAATTGCTGATGGTCGCCTGAAAGACACAGCATATTTCGAATACCATGCGCATAGACACCCAGGATATCGGCTTGCATAGCCAGACGGTTGCGGTCACGGCAAACCATCTGGAAATTTGGTTCCAGACCTTCCTGTAGCAAAATCAGAGAAGCAGCCCAGCTTGACATACGCACCACGGAGGTCTGGTTGTCCGTGATATTGACCGCATCCACTTTTCCTTTCAGATGAGAAGCCTTTTCCCTCACCTCACCGACACTGGTTCCCCGCGGCGGCCCCAATTCACCGGTAAATGCAAAATGGCCTGCCTTCAACACCTTCTCCAGATTACTGCCTGATTTCATTTCCATTTCCTTTATAATTTGCATCAGTTCACTTTTCCGCCGTCTGTTCCGGCTTTTTATATCCGGGTTGAACCAGGGTTCGCGGAATCTGGTTGTGCCAGTCCACCGCCGGGGTAATCTCCAGGATACAGTCCAATCGTCCCTGTCTTTCTAGCCTTTCATAGATCAGATACCAGGCGCAGGGCTGTTCCGTATTGATTTCACAACTGCCCTGATTGGTTCCGCCACAGGGTCCGTTATAAAGGCCCTTGGCGCACATGGTGACCGGACAAATTCCTCCAGTGAGCCCGAGTACGCAACTGCTGCATGAGCGGCACCTTTCTTCATACCATCCCACCGCCTGGTTCACTGCCAGACCTGACGTGTCCACTGCGGGAAAAACAGGAATATCCGGAAATCTTTCCGCCAGAAACTGAATGCCGACACCGCAGGCCATTGACAGGATGGCATCATAATCTTTGACCACATCATCCAGCTCCGCCAGATATTCCCGGTCACACTGTCTTTCAACCGTCCTGGCGGCCAGATCGATGGGATTGTCCTCAAGCCTGCGAGCCATATCCAATTCAGCGTTTAAAACATCGACCTCCTTTTCACCGCCTGCAAGGCATACCGCCACACAGGTTCCGCACCCCACGTTAAGGATTTTCTTGTAGTCCTTGAGCGAATTCTTTATTTCTTCAAAAGGTTTTCTTTTGGCAACGATCATATTTCCTCCTATTGATTACATGGCCGACTCGGGATGGAAGACCAAAACATCCTGGAGGTCCTCTCCCAGATAAACCCTTTCGTTCGGGCCCAGGATACCCAGAGAAAGGCAGATGAGCGTCCACATGTGCACGACAGGATAATTGCCGCCGTAATGCTCACTGAGCTCATGGATTTGGGCATGGCAATTATGGCAGCCGGCAATACAGTAATCCGCGCCGGTTTTTTTTATCTGTTCATCCTTCAACCGGCCGAATTCCAGGCGCTGTTCTTTCATACCGGACTGGAGGAAACCGCCGCCGCCGCCGCAGCAGTAATTGTTGGACCTGTTGGGAACCATATCAATAAAATTTTCTTCTCCCACGACCGATTTGACCACGAATCTCAGATCTTCCGCGATGGGATCTCCATAACTTTTGCGCACGATCTGACAGGGGTCCTGTACGGTGAATTTAATCTTGAGGTCCTTGTTCCAGTCGGAATTGACCTTAAGCTTTCCTTCCCGGATCCATTTGGCATAGTATTCATAAATGTTTTTAACAACAAAATTATGCTCGATGTTAAATTTTTTCAGTCCTGCCAGGACTGAGAATGTTATATGCCCTCACTCGGTGTTGAGAAAAACCTTACACCCCAGATCATCGGCCTGCTTGGCCGCAGTGCGGGTAATGTGCTCCCAGGCTTCGTTGTCTGAAAGAAACATGCAGTAGTTTTCTCCACCCCATCCTTTGAGGCCATAGGTCCAGTCAACCCCGGCCGTATGCAAAATTTTCCAGAGCGGAACCATTTCGTCGGGTTCGGTGACCGGTTCTCTTGAATTTTGATTTAAAATAAACTCTGCCCCCTGCTTATCGATGGGTGCCTGCATGTCTTTAAACTCGGGTTGCGATTCCTGGTACTCCTCGAGTACGTCCTCAACCACGAATTTAAAATCTTCCGGGCTCGCTCCCATGGCACTGCAGCTATCATTTTTCAAGGCCATATCACAGGAGCCCAGGATTCCCTTTGGACGCTCCTCCCGGGGTCTCATACCCCGGATGTTATAAATAAGCTGTGGAATGTCAATTTTCATGGGGCAAACATAGACGCAACGCTGACACATGGTGCACATCCAGGGCCAATCCGATTTTAAAATTTCATCATCCAGCCCCAAGGCCGCCATGCGCAAAAATTTTCTGGGGTCCATGCTCTCCAAACCCGTAGCCGGGCATCCGGAAGAACAGGCACCACATGTCAAACAAAGGTTCAGATTCCCGCCATCGGGAATCAGGTCCTTGACCCTTTCGATCAATATACTTTTCTTCTTACCACCGAGAGCAATGATATCCTCTGGCATGATCGCCTCCCTTTCTTATCTTTCTTTTGCATTGGTATTGTTATTTAAGGGGCTCGGCCCCAGTGACAGGATATGCTCCGTCATCTCCTTGGCATAGGCCGCAAAGGTCGGCCCTTCACCGGAGGAAAGATTGTACATTCTTACCCGGTCTCCTTCCATACCGATTTCTTCAAGCAGACTGCGTACATGCTCAACTCGTTCCCGGGCTCGAAAGTTGCCTTCATTATAATGGCAGGTTCCTTCCAGGCAACCGACGACATACACCCCGTCGGCACCCTTTTGGATTGCTCGGAGCAGATGGATCACATCCACTTTTCCGGTACACGGCATTCTGATAATTTTTACACTTGAAGGGTATTGAAGTCGCATGGAACCTGCCAGGTCCGCTGCGGAATACCCTCAGTAATTACAACAAAATGAAATAATCGTCGGTTCAAACTCCTTGCTCATGTTTTCCTCGCTAAAGTTATAAAAATGACAATTGAAGATGGAATCGCTTCGCTCAGTCTATATTTTATAGATTAAGATGACCCTTGCTATAGTTTTTTAAGATAACTAATTTCAAAATCCTGCAACAAAAAATTCGTCATTCTAACGGATTAACAGAGCACAGTTATGAAAATTAATATCTGAAAAACTATATGTATTTTAAATCCGTTCATGCGGACGTCTCCGATCTTCTATGCCCTCTGCTCTATCCCCAAGTCCCATTTCCACCTTCCGAATACCGCATTCCAACTTCCCGTCGGGGCGCAGGCGTATGCCCATATGGGCCGGAGGCCGCATTCTATTACCCTTCCGCCAGCAGGGCGTCTATTTTGCAAGTTATCTGGTCGTCTTCGTAAAAACTCAATTTGATCGTCTCTCGAGGGCATACTGCCGTACAAATGCCGCATCCGTGGCACAGGGCTTCGTCGATTTCGATAACGCCCTTTTCGGAATTGAAAGCCGGCACATTGAAGGGACACGAGCGGACGCAGGTCAGGCATTTGACGCAGTTTTCCGTTTCGACCTTGGCTGTGATGGCCGACAGAATGATCTCGTCTTTGGCCAGAAACGTTGTAGCGCGGGAGGCGGCCGCCTGGGCCTGGGCAATGGTTTCCGATATCAGCTTCGGCCCATGGGCCATGCCGCACAGAAAAATGGCTTCGCTACCCATATCCACCGGCCTGAGCTTGACATGTGCTTCAAGGAAAAAACCTTCGGGATTGCGGTTCAGTTTCATGACCTTGCTCAACTCTTCAGTGTCTTCGGCCGCGACGCCTGCGCTCAGCGCCAGAAGATCACATCGAATTCTGATATCGCTTTGCAAGACGTGGTCTTTGACCGTCACCTGGATTCCCTCGGATGATGATTTCGCCACCGGAGGGTGATCTTTGTCAAAACGAACGAAGATAACCCCCTGCCGGCGGGCCTCGGTATAGTAGTCCTCCAGCAGCCCGTAAGTCCGCATATCCCGGTACAGCACATAGACCTGGGCATCGGGGTTGAGGCGTTTGATGGCCAGGGCGTTTTTCACGGCAGTCTGGCAGCAGATGCGCGAACAGTTCTCATTTTCCTCGTTGCGTGATCCCACGCACTGAATCATGACCACGCCGGACAAATCCGCGGCGCCCTTTTCTGCGAGCCGATCGCTCAATTCGACCTGGGTGACGACCCGATCGTCTTGGCCGTAAAGAAATTCTTGGGGCTGGTATTCAGTACCCCCGGTGGCAACGATAATCACTCCGTGCTCGATGGATCGGGTCTGATCCTCGGAGCCGATGGCTACTTGCGTAATAAAATTACCCTGAAAGCCTTCAAATCCGATAACCCGGGCATCGGTCAGAACCTCAATTTTATTTTCATCATAGACCGCCTCCACCAGACGCTTTATATAGGCTCGGATGTCGGCCCCTTCGATGGTGTGGTGCAGCTTGCGGGCCATACCGCCGGGTTCGGACGCTTTTTCTATTATCGTCGATTCGAATCCCTGCCTGGCCAGATCCAAGGCGGCCTTCATTCCGGCAATGCCTCCCCCGATGACCAGGGCCTTTTTATTGACCGGAATCACTTTCCCATGCAGTGGTGCCAGGGTGGCAGCACGGGCCACAGCCGCCCGGACCAGGTCTTTGGCCTTTTCAGTGGCAATGTCCGGGTTGTTGGCATGCACCCATGAATCCTGGTTGCGGATGTTGGCCATCTCAAACAGGTATTTGTTCAAACCGCAGGCCTCTAAGGTCTCCATAAACATGGGGGCATGGGTCTTGGGACTGCAGGAGGCCACCACTACCCGATTTAATTTTTCCTCCTTGATTTTCTCCTTGATCTTCTCCTGGGTGTCCTGACTGCAGGTAAAAAGATTTTCATCTGAAAAGACCACGTTGGGGAGACTGGCGGCATATTCTTTGACCGCCGGCACATCCACCACAGCGCTGATATTGATGCCGCAGTTACAGACAAATACGCCGACGCGTGCTTCTTCGGCGCTCACGTCGATTTCGTCGGGAACTTCCAGGCTTTTAGTGTCGCTGCCCCGGGCTGCGGCGACGTCGGCGCCGGCCGCGCCGGCCGCGGCACTCGCTTCGGTTACCGACGATGGAATATCCTTGGGTCCCTGGAGAATACCGCAGGTGTAAACCCCCGGCCGGGAGGTTATCACCGGTGCAAATGGATCGGTATCAATGAAATTATAGCGGTTTAAATCAATCTCCAGGCGTTTGGCCAAGGCTATGATAGACTCCGAAGCCTGCAAGCCCACCGACAGGACCACCATGTCGAAAATCTCTTCCGTCATTCGGCCGCTTTCGTCGGCAAAGCCCAGATGCAGATCTCCAGTCTGCGGATCATCATATATGGTATGAATCCGGGACTTGATGAAGCGAACACCTTCGCGGTCCCTTGCCCGGTTGTAATATTTTTCGTAATCTTTGCCGTAAGAGCGGATATCCATGTAAAAAACAGCGCAATCCAGGTCGCCTCCGGAATGTTCCTTGGCGATCATGGCATCCTTGATGGCATACATGCAGCAGACCGAAGAACAATAGCCGTTGCCGCACCTGTTGTTGTCCCGGGAACCGACACACTGGAGCCAGGCAATTTTTTTAGGCTCCTTTTCATCAGACGGTCGCACCAGGTGCCCCATGGTCGGACCCGAGGCACTCAGAATACGCTCAAATTCCAGACTGGTCATCACGTTGGGGTTGCTGCCGTAATGATAAAATTCTTTCAGGCTTGACGGATCAAAAGTGTCGGTGCCGGCCGAGAGAATGACCGCGCCCACCCGGAGTTGCTTTTCGACCGCCTGCTGGGTGTGGTCGATGGCTTCGGCCAGGCAGGCTTTAACGCACTGGTAGCACTCCGAGCAGATCCCGCATCGCAGGCACCGTTCGGCCTCTTTTTTGGCATCGGTTTCATTGTAGCCGAAAGAGACCTCCAGAAAGTTGCATTCCCGCGCATCCGGGTCCAGACAGCCAACCGCTGTTCTGGGTTTTTTAAGCTCCCCGGAAATATCCGGCTTATCAAAGTCCCAGTTTTTTTCACGGCCGGCCATCAGATCCAAGCCGTTGATGAATCGGTGGATACTCTCGGCGGCTTCTTTGCCGCAGGCCACGGCCTCCACCACGGACTTGGGGCCGTAAAAGGCATCACCGCCTGCGAATACCCAATCAATGGGGGTCTGCAACGTCGCCGGATCGGCTTCCAGGCCGCCTACCCGTGAAATACCAATGCCCTGCTCCTTGATAAAGCTTAGCTCCATGCTCTGGCCGATGGAGATGATCACCGTATCGCCGAAGATCGGCCGGCATTCATTTTCGTCATAACTGGGGCTGAAGCGTCCATCGCCGTCAAACACAGCGGTACAGGTCTTAAATTCGATGCCGGAGAACCGGCTGCTTTTATCAATGAAAAATGCCTTGGGCCCGAAACTGTTAATAATCTCGATATCGCCTTCCAGCGCTTCTTCAATTTCGTATTCCCAGGCAGGCATCTCCTCACGACTTTCCAGACACACCAGGGTGACGTTCTTGGCTCCTTTGCGCTTGGCGGTCAGCGCCACGTCGATGGCCACGTTACCGCCGCCGACGACAATGACATCTTCTCCGATGGGGACATCCTTGCCCATAGCGCAATCGCGCAGAAATTCCACCCCTTGCAAGACGCCTTCAATATCTTCATTTTCCACCCCGAGCCGACGACCGCCGTGCAGCCCGACAGCCATGAACAGGGCCGCAAAACCGTCTGTTTTCAGGCTCTCCAGGGTGATGTCGCGGCCAAAGGTGACACCGGTTTTGATGCAGACACCCATTTCTTCGATCACCTTGATTTCAGCCTGAATAATATCTCTGGGCAAACGGTATTCGGGAATCCCTACCGCCATCATTCCACCGGCCACCGGTAATTTTTCGAAAACCGTCACCTGATAGCCTTTTCTGGCCAGAGAATAGGCTGCCGCCAATCCGGCCGGACCTGAACCCACAATAGCCACCTTTTCCTGGCGCGCATCGGCTGTTCCAGGAATATATGTTTTGCCCTGGCCCAACTCCCAGTCGGCCAGAAAACGGTGCAACTCCCGGATCGCCAGGGGCTGATCCACGTCGTTGCGAGTACAGATTTCTTCACATGGATGGTGGCATACCCGACCACAAATGCCGGGAAAGGGGTGATCTTCTTTAAAAAGTTCCAATGCTTCACGGTATTTACCCTCATTGATCAGGGCGATATAGCCCTGGATGCTTACATGGGCCGGGCAAGTTGCCTTGCAGGGGGCCGTGCCACGCTTGCTGATCCCGAAAGCCCCGGGGATTGCCTGGGGGTATTGTTTGTAAATTGCTTTACGTTCAGACAGACCCTCGTCATATTCATTGGGTAGGGAGATGGGACATACCTTGACGCACTCTCCGCAGCTAGTACATTTTTCCAGGTCTACAAAACGTGGTTGCTGATGGACGGTAGCCGTGAAGTTCCCCGGAACACCTTTGAGATCCAGGAGTTCGGTATTGGTTAACAGTTCGATATTCAGGTGCCGGCCGACCTCGACCAGTTTGGGTGAGATGACTCACATGGCGCAATCATTGGTGGGAAATGTCTTGTCCAACTGCGACATCAGGCCTCCAATGGCGGCCGTCTCTTCCACCAGGTAAACATAATAACCGGACTCGGCCAGATCCAGCGCCGACTGCATACCGGCGATAACGGCGCCCACTACCATCACT
>JAJRVC010000129.1 GCA_024277475.1 Deltaproteobacteria bacterium | reverse complement strand
TGGATGCCGTCCTGGCGCAGGCTCATCATTTTTTCCCGGCGTGCTTCGCTTTGTATCTGGTTGGAATCATAGGTTTTAAGGATGAGAGTTTTTAGTTTCTCAGTCAACCGCATAATTTCAAAAATTCCCAGCCGTCCCCGGTAGCCCGTGCCGATACATTTGTCACATCCCACGGCTTTATATATGTGGCCGTCATTAAAGTGATTCGGAGAGACACCGATGCTTTCCAGATAAATGGTACTTGGTTTGTAGGCCTTTTTGCAATCATCACACAGAATCCGGATCAGCCGTTGCGCCGCCACGGCCAAAACGGATGAGGAAATTAAAAAAGGCTCAACTCCCATGTCCACCAGACGGGTAATCGCACTGGCGGAGTCGTTGGTGTGCAAGGTGGAAAAAACCAGATGCCCGGTCAAGGCCGACTGCACAGCGATTTCCGAAGTTTCATGATCTCGAATCTCACCGACAAGTATCACATCCGGGTCCTGGCGTACAATGGATCGCAATCCCCTGGCAAAGGTGAGATCAATTTTCGGATTTACCTGGATTTGACTGATGCCTTTTATCTGATACTCGATGGGATCTTCGATGGTGATAATATTGATGTCCGGCTTGTTAATCGATTGTAAAATGGCATAAAGGGTTGTGGTTTTGCCGCTGCCGGTGGGGCCGGTGACCAGGATGATACCATTGGGGGAGGCCACCAGATCTTTGATCAGTTTCAGCCGTGTCGGACTCAGACCGAGATCGGTCAATTCCAGCAGGGATCCTGATTTATTCAACAACCTGAGGACCACGCGTTCACCGAAGGCTGTGGGAATTGTCGATACCCGCAGGTCAATGCTCTGGTCCCCGATCTTGACTTCAAAACGTCCATCCTGGGGCAGGCGTTTTTCTGCAATATTCATTTTTGCCATGACCTTTATCCTGGAGATCAGGGCGGGCTGGATCCATTTTGGCGGTGTCAACAGGTCATACAGGATTCCATCAACGCGGTACCGTACTGTGAAGCTGTGCTGATAGGGTTCGATATGAATATCACTGGCACGGGCCTTGATGGATTGGGAAATAATGTGATTGACCAGTTTTATAATCGGAGCCTCACTGGTGTCGTCCAACAGATCGGCCGTCTCTTCAATTTCGCTGAGGATATCACTGCCGTTTTCTTCCATGGTCTGAACCAGCTGTTCGGCTGAATCCCTGCGCAGGTCATATTGTAAATTGATGGCTGAAAGAATTGTTTCGCGTCCCGCAAGTACAACTTTGAAATCGGTCAGTCCCATGAGCCGTACCAGGTCGTCGAGGGCGTGAAAGTTCAGCGGGTCGTTGATGGCAATAATATGTCCGGGCGGTGATATCCGGTTATCGGAGTCGGTCCCATTGTGTGGCGACAGCCCGCAATTTGCGGCGGTAATGGGGTTTTCATATTCCAGCGGCACCATAAAATATTTTTTCAAAAATTGAATGGGAATTTTTTCAATGGATTCGGACTCGATATTTTCCAGGGGCAATATGGGCCAGTACGGAAGATCATACTGGTTACTCAGGGCTTCCAGCAACTGTGTTTCGGAAATGCTTTTCTGCTGAACCAGGATGTCGCCGATGTTTCCGCCCTTTTCCTCCCAAATGCGCCGAGCCTCGGCCAAAACATCGTCATTCAGATGACAATTGTCGACAAGTATCTGGGATAATTGGGTTCTCATATGTTTAACGATTTCCGATCGATTTTTGGATATTTACGGGATCTTGTCTTATTTGACAATTGAATGCTCAAACTCCCGTAGGCATTCACGGGTTCAACGGTTACAACTTTCTTTTACCGGGGATCTATGAGCCTCAACTCCTGCGTCTTCGGCTCCGCAATCGGTTCAGGATTTATTTCTTTATCATTGCCGGACTCTGACGGGTGTTTTTCGTAGAATTTGATGTTGCCCTCCTTGATTGTATCGATTTGCTCTTTCTTCCCTTTGAATATCCGGTCTGCTTCTTCCGGGTTTTTTATCACCCGGGGGGTTATAAAAATATAAAGGTTGGTTTTAACATTTTCCTCAGCTTTGTTTCTAAACAACCAGCCCAGAAGGGGAACATTACCCAATACGGGAACTTTGTTTTCATTCACCGTGGTGGAATCATCGATCAGTCCGCCGATGACGATAGTTTGCTCATCTTTGATGATAACAGTGGTGTCCACTGTGCGTTTCAAGGTGACGGGCAGGGTGGATGAAGTCGTCAGCGTGGCTGCCTTATTGATTGAAGTGACCTCCAGGTTAATTTGCATGCGCACCAGACGGTCCTCGGTGATGTGAGGGGTAATTTTCAATGTTTTGCCTACGTCCCGGTATTCAAACGATTCAAAGGTACCGCCCGACACGTCGGTAGTGGATCTGGTCTGGAAGGGTCTGTTTTCTCCCACCGTGATGCGGGCTTCTTCGTTATCCGTGGTTAATACCTGGGGTGTTGACAGGATGCGAAAGTCATCATCGGTTTTAACGGCATTGATGATTGCAGTTATATTTGAAACAGTGACGCCGGCGATGGTAAGCGGTTCGGTTATCATTCCCAGGGTCAGGCCGCCCTTCAACAGATCTGCCGGCTTCGGAAAGCCGCCGGCAAAGCCGCCGCCGACAAGCGTTTCCTTGCCGCCTATCGATGCTTTGCCAAAGGCCGTCCAATCGATGCCGATATTCAGGCTTTTGCTCATATCAACTTCCATGATCAAGGCCTCAATGTAAACCATGGATCGGGGGATGTCGAGTTTTTTGATGACATCTTCCAGCACCAGATAATCTTCTTTGTCGGCCATGATAATCAAGCTGTTGGTGGCCTTGTCGGCCGAAATTCTGACCTTGCCGGTCACCACCGATGCCCCCTTTTTGCCTTTGGAAGCACCGGTTTCTTTGGACGGCACTTCCTGGAGAACTTTGGCAAGTTCTTCGGCGGTGGCATTTTTGCAGTAGTAAACATGAATTTTACCTTTACCGCGGGGAGCTTCTTTGTCGACCATGGCGATAAGCTTTTTAATCCGCAGGGTATCTATCTCGCTGGCCAGCAATACAATGGCGTTGGTTCTTTCATCCGCCACCATGGTAAGGGCCTTTTGCTGAACACTCTTGCGTTTTTTAGCTCTCGTCGTTTTGAAGACAGTGTTCAACAAATTGACCAACTTGGCTGCATCTGCGAAGTCCAGCGGGATCACGGAAATTTCCTGACCAATGCCGGTTATATCGACTGCTTTTAAGATTTTAAGTAGCCGTTTAATGTTCGAATACACATCCGTGACAATCAGGATATTGGTCGGCGGATAGGCCAGGATCACGCTGCTTTTGGAAACCATGGGCGTAAACAACCTTTTGATATCAACGGGATCGGCATACGTTAAAGGAATCAGCTGAGTGACCACCCTATCCTCGGGCGCCGATGATGACTCCTCCCGCAGTTTGGTTTCAATGCTTTTTGAGCGTGCGTCCGGTGATGGGATAATTTTGACCACCTCACCTGACTTTAC
The DNA here is from genome assembly GCA_024277475.1 of Deltaproteobacteria bacterium. The sequence continues at coordinate 6,376 of JAJRVC010000129.1, read as the reverse complement.
GGTGGTGTAGCCGTGAACTTCCAGCACCGATTCAAATACTTTATAGGCCTCTTTCATCGAAATTTTCGATGGAGATATAATCGTGACTTTGCCTTTTACCCGTTGATCAACAACGAAGTTGGTTCCGCTCAACTCGCTCATAAATTTGATGAACACGTTGATATCCACGTTATTGAAATCAATCGAGACAAATTGCTGCTGTTTTTCAATCTCCCGGGCTGAAGCGGATCGTCCGGTCTCCTGTGCCCGGCCTAAATGAGCCGCCTGAGCGACAAATAATAGGGACATCATTGAAATCAGAATGTATTTCACTGTCAGAGGGTTTGGTTTCATATAAGTTCCGTTTGGGCGCGTGATTCTTTAAATAAATTTTAAAAGAATTTTACCTGCACTATTCGATTTTGTAATCCAGGGTTTGCTCACGGCCCCTGCGTTTTATCTGGAGTTGGATGTCGGATCCTGATGATAATTGTTCAACAACCTTGATGGCATCTTCGACGGAATCGATGGAATCGCCATTGACACCGGTAATTATGTCGCCATTTCTCAACCGCATTTTCCTGAAAATGGCATTGGGCTTGATGCCGGTGATGGAAATTCCAGTCGATTGACCGTTTTCGATATGGGGGCGCAGGGTTGCCTGCTCCATGATCTGGCCCAGGTTTTCCATCGCTTTTTGAATTTGATCGCCCTTCAATTTGATTTTACGGGGATAGCGTGAAACCGGCAGTTTTTGTGGAGAAGTAGGCGAGGGTGAACGCACATTCCTTCGGCCGGCACGCCGGCTGCCGCCTTGGCCGAGATTTTTCTCCATTGCCAGGATTTCGTCGTTATCCCCGACCCTCAATACGACTTTTTCTCTTAAGATCAACTTGACGACAGCATTCTGGATAGTATCCCCGGTCCGGTATAGATTTTGTTCTCTAACCTTGGTATCTTCAATTACGGCATAGACCCCCTTGTTTTGCCCGGTTACCGTGCCCCACAACTTTAGTTTCAGATCGGTCTGTTTGAGTTTTTCCAAATCCAATTTTTTTTCGACCACCGGAGTGGCTTTCTGTTCCAGTGTGCTCGAATTGAAAATATTGCGTTTTGTGATCGCCGTATAAGCTGTCAAGGGTAGGTAGGACGGCTCGACAGGGGGTGATGAAAGCCGGTTTACAGTGACGCCGGCGGAAATTCCGTAGTCCAGTCGTGCCGTGACAAACGTATAAAACGCGTTTACACAGAGATAAACGCCCACGGTGATGAGCAAAGAATTGGCGATGGTAAAATAACGATTAATCATATTCTAATTTAAAGAAAAGCCGGGTTCATCCAATGTGCCGTCGATTTTAAACGAAATGGGCGCTTTTCCGGCCTTATTTTTCCGGAGAAAGTCCATCGGAAGACTTTTTTCAATTTTTGCCAGCAACAGATGGTGCGGTGTTACTGATAGGGTCAAATCCAGGGCGGTTTTGCCGGTTAAGCCAATCGTACCTGTGAGGTCGGCATCCAGCTGATTACCTTTGGCACTGGTGTGTTTGATAGTCAAGATGTTATTTTTGAGCATTAGATCCGCAGCGATATTTCTGAATTCCAATGATTTCAGGCTGAATAAGGCTTTTTTTAATTCGATCCTGCATTGCGACAGCGTCAGATTGCCCTCCAGTGACCGGTTTGGGCCCGCGTCGGCATAAGTGAAATTTCCATTAAGCATCCCGGAAATTTTATCAGCGGGCAGACGCTGCATTGCGGGTATTCCCTGTACCTGGATACCTGAAATTATGCCGTCACATTTCAGTTCCTGCTCCCCGGAGTTATCGTTTATTTCCGCCCGGCCTTTAAAGGAGCCGGCACTGACACGGCCCTTGAAATTCACGGTGGTTTTACGGCTGAACAGAGACAGAATCCCGGGCATTATTTTTAGCCTTTCGAGGTCGATTAACGTTTCGTTCTGATAGATAATACCGACCTTGTGAAGGTTGATGCCCGGCGGAAGAACCGGGCTTACGCGGCCAATGGTGACGGTGATATCGGGATTACCCCGACTCAGCCGATATGCCAGATATGTTTTCAGCATATCCGACGGGAAAAGATAATAAAGAAAAAATCCCGTGATGGCGATGATGTAGACAGTATATAAAAGGGATCTTTTGGATATTTTCATTTCAAATTTCAACCGTTTCTACCTGTAGAACAGCGGTAAGAAGCCCCTGTTTTTTGTCTTTTTTTGAAATCGAGATTCGTTTAATGTCCACCATGTTCCTGGATGTTTCGACCCCGTACAGGTAAGCCGTCAGCTGGTTCAGGGTGATGGCATCCAGCTTCATTTCCACCCGGGAAATCTTGTATGGACTGTTTTTTTGAATCTTGGTAGAAGGCTTCATGTAGCTGATGTGATCTTTGATACCGGCCTTACCGGCCAGTTGGTCTAAAAAGGAAAACAGCTTAAATCCCTTTTGCCTGCGGCTAAACAGGGCTTTAGACACTCGCGATTTTTGTGTCAGTGTGCCGTATTCAGATTGAAGCTGACGCATTTTTTCAAGTACAACGGATTTATCGTGCAGACTTTTTTTCAATTGGTCTGTTTTGCTTAAAAAAGGCTCCACAATAAATGTGACAATCAAAAAAATACTAATGACACCGGCCGCCAGCATAATCACATAACGTTCGCGTTTGTTCATTTTTTTTAATGTTGCCGGCAGTTTCATTTTACAATACCACTTTCATCTGGAAACGGACCTCTTTACCGGATCGGTCCTTGTTGGTGGAGCTGATCGTCACTTTTTTAAACGTATCAATTTGCTCCAGCTTATTTTTAATGTCGTTCACCGCTTCAAATGTGTTGGTGGTTCCCGAAATCAACACGTTTTCCTGCGAAATAACCATGCGGGTAATGTCGACCACGATGGATTCCGAAATGCTTTTACTGATATTGTTTAAAATGTCGATGCTTAGAATCCGAGATGTCGTTGCGGTCTGAATTACCGCGTTTTTTTTGACTTCCTGTACTTCAATCTGCATCTGCCGAAACGGATCTTCAATCCGTTTTATTTTAGGAAATGTCTTCTGGAAAATACCGGTTATTTGCCGGTCCAAGCGGTCTATCTGCCGGTTTAAGGTATAGGATTCCCCAATTATATTAAAAAATAATAAAGCCAGCACCGCCGCGGCGAGAATTCCGGTCTTGATTAGGTGTTTTTTGTATTTTACGATAATTTTTTTTGCGGCAAAACGGCCTTTATGAAAATTCAGTCCCTTTGTTCCTTCGATTTCCATTAGAGCCAAAGCCAGAGCGTCGTCCATCAAGACCGGGTCCCACGATTTATTGTCTCCATCAATGGGAATACTTAGGCGGTCGGCAAAATTTAACCGCTTGACCGGAAGTTCCAGAAACCGGGAGACATCCGCATCGAAACTCGCGCCATTCAAACCGGAGCCGGTCACCACCATATCCGGCGGTTGATACTCCAACTGGGAAAGTTCGCCAAAAGCTGACAGCGTGCGGTGGACGAAGACACCCAGCAACTCGGCCCGAGCAGTATCTGTGACCGGGGTCGCAAACGACCGGATCAGCTTTATCCCTCCATTGCAAACGATAAACAGGGTGCTGAGAGCCTTATCAATTTTAAGAAATAACTGATCTTTACCGGCGTTTGCCTGATTTGCCAGACAGAGGGCCGCGGGCAGTCCGCTCAGCGTTACCATTTCAGGGTCAATTTTAAAGGCGCCCAGGGTGCCAAGATACGGGGCCAGTTCGGATTTTGGTACTGCCGCGGCAATGACATCGGTATGATCATTGTGGCCGGCTGACTTCAGGTCGATAAAGTCAATGATGAGGTCATCGATCGGGTAAGGGACTGTGGGTTCCAGTTCAAACGGCAGAACCATTTGAATTTTTTTAGAATCCTTAAATGGGATCTGTAAAATCCGATAGGAAAAGTGATCCGCTGAAATAGAGACAACACAATCACAGCCATCGGGATTGATTTCGCTGCAAAGGGTTTCCAGGGCGGTCCTAAAAGGGTTTTCGTCTGCGGCGGAATTGGATATGGGGACATGCGCATGGGTATCGATCCGGCTTTCACGCAGGTTGGTTTTAACCAGCACCGCGGAAACGGCCTCTTTCCGAATATCAATTCCAAGAACTTTTCTGCCCATTGCGTGTTTACCCGATTATCCTTTTAATGCCTGACCCGGTCGAATCGGAACAAATGCCACAAAAGCACCAAGACACAAAGCAAAATTTTTTGTTGATATTCATCTTCGCATTTTTGTGTCTTGGTGGTGAAAATGTTTTGCCATAATATGCCGTAGATCCGCCTTTGGAGGACTAAAAAATTACGACTAAGACTCTAACTCGTCTGCCAGCTTAAAATTTTGCACGTCCATTTGCCGGATTGAGGGCGCTGAACTCGTTGGATTACAGCGGTCACGGACGTTTTGATATTGTTTATAGCAGCTTCGGATTCAATGCGAAACACGTCGCTTGAGACTGAAATCAGATTGGGATCAATTGCGATATCGCCGAAACCCGGAATGTTTTTATACCACTTGGTGCTGGAAAAGTCATGTACGTCTTTTCCCGCTACTATTTCCTGGCGATAATCATAGAGTGATTGGGCCATTTCCCTGTTTTCTATTCCCACCAGGGCCGCCAGTACCGGTAAATCGGCCGTATTAATATTAATACGGCCCGGCCAGTTAAAAGTCGTGCCTGCTCCTAACGTCATTCCGTAGACGGTCATGTAATGGGACAACCCCGGGGTTTCTCCCTTGCCGTAATAAAGCTCGGGGGTGATGCCTTTTATAAGTAAAAGCTCGTTTAGATCCGCTATCGGGCCATTGCGGCCGGCATAGGGAGGATCAAGTTCTTGATAATAATCTGATTCCGCTCCGCTCAACCCGGTGGTTGCGTCATCATCTCCGCTATCCAGCCAATCCTTTACCGAATTGACAATGGCAACCGGATTGCTGTCATCTTGGAGCTGTTCTTCACTGCCGATATATCTCAGAAAACGGTCCCACAGCATGACCTGGGATTGGTTGAAACCCCGGCTGTTCGGAAACGATACCAGTGCATTGACCTGGATTTTGCTCAGTTCATCGGTGATCGTGACGGATAATTTCCCTTTTTCAAATGAAATTTCCTGCAGGATTTCATCGATTTTTTCAGGATTTGCCCAGTCCTCTTGCAGGGAATCGAAATTGGACTCAGATCTATCTTTAACCAGCAAGGCCATGGCGGCATAGACACCGGAGGCGGCCATGTCAGACATCGTCAAATGGTCACGTACCACTGCTGTCGAAATGACCGCAAAACGTGCTCTGCGGTTATATTCCAGTGCTGCGGCCACCAGAATCGTTGTCACCGATAGTGTGATCAGCAGGGCGATTCCCCGATTATTCTTGAATATTTTCAGTGCCTTCAACATAGTTTTTCATACCCGGCATTTCATTTTTCCACCATTCCAGCGGTTATCTACGGCAAACACTACCCCTAGGGTGTGAAATCAGTGTCTGGTTATCCGGGCCAGGATTTTTTACTTTTCCGGCCTATGGTTCGATTCTCTCCCGCTTTACCGCAAACCGGACCGTGGTTTCGAAGTCGTATGAAACGGATTCGTCACCGATTTCGAGTTGGATCCCGATAGCGGCTGGTGTTGCGTAGCCATACTCGTCTGAATCGGAGTTCCATTCCTCAAATTCGGAACCTTCGGAATCGTAGTACTTAAATGCCAAAGATTTGACATGTTCACTCAAAACCGGGTCCCCACTATTTTCCTCAAACGGCGGGTATGGATACAGATGATCCCCACGTCTCAGCACCTGTTGACCGTCATCTTTACCCTGGACATAGTAAACGATTTCGGCAACTCCACGCTTTATGCTCCTATTCAAAGGGACATGAGCGTTGCTTGCAAACCTAACAGATGCAAAATTTGTGCCGCCAATTTCGGTGCTGGAACCTACAATACGATAGGGGTCAGGGGGATCGTCAAAATTCGGTGGTTTGTAAAGTGGCGGCTGTGAAATGTACAAGGCGCTCAAATCGAGGGTCATCCGGTTCAGGCAATTTTTAGCCATATCATAATATCGAGAGCTGTTGTTCAGAGTATCCGTAGTTGAAAATACAGCATTGAACGAGGCCAAAATCGTGGTCATAACAATTCCCAGGATTAAAAATGCAAGCAGGATTTCCACCAAGGTGAAGCCATGAGCCTCGGCTTCTGGTTGCCGGCTTCCAGTTGCCGGGTTCCTGTCACAGGTCACTGGTAGTTGGGTACTGAATACTGGATAGTGGCAGCTGGGTACTAGGTACTGGTCACTGGGTACCGGATACTGGATACTCGGTGCTGGATGCTCGATGCTGGATACTGGATTCTCGATTTTG
>JAJRVC010000128.1 GCA_024277475.1 Deltaproteobacteria bacterium | reverse complement strand
TAAACAAAAGAAACGCTCAACTCAGGGATAGGGTCGCGGCAATAATTAATTCCCCCAAAGATGACAATCTCGTAAAAAGTCAAAATTATCGAATTTTGACCTCATAACTTATTGAAATTATTAAGTACGAAATTTTAGTTTTGAGCTTTTTGTGCCTTTTTGCGGCCACATCAAAGATTGGGGAATTAATTTTTGCCGAGACCCCCTTAAACCAAGATCGGCATGCCGCCGCTCTTTGTTTAATAAGCAATACTTGCAATAAGATAAACAGGTGGATAGATGGCATTGCTCCAAGTAAAAAATCTCAGGATTCGATACAATCGATCGGGACCGGATATTCTTAAAGGCGTAAATATAAATGTGAACCCGGGGGATTTTTTTGCCATTATCGGACCCAGCGGAGCCGGGAAATCAACTCTGATCCGGTGCATCAACCGTCTTGTCGAACCTACCGGAGGTGATGTCATATTAAGAGGAGATAATATCACTAAAATGGGGAAACGGGCGCTGAGGAAAGCCCGCCGCGATATGGCCATGATTTTTCAGGAGTTCAACCTGGTAGAACGGATGTCTGTGATGGACAATGTCCTATCCGGCCGGCTCGGCTATGTCGGCACTTTCAGGAGTTTTTTACGCATGTATCCGAAAAAGGAAATTCGAAGGGCTCTTGAACTGTTGGAAAGAGTCGGTCTGGGCGAATTTGTCGATAAAAGGGCCGATGAACTTAGCGGTGGTCAGCGCCAACGGGTCGGTATCGCCCGGGCGCTCATACAGGACCCCCAGATCCTTCTTGTGGATGAACCGACTTCCAGCCTTGATCCCAAGATCGCAAGGGAAGTCATGGGAATGATTAAAATAATGTCTGAAGAACTTGATGTTCCCGTATTGTGCAACATCCATGATGTTCAGTTGGCCCTGGAATTTTCCAATAAAGTTGTCGGGCTCCAGGACGGTATAAAAATGTTCGATGGGCCAACAGATCAGGTTGACAAGAGTACCCTCGAAGAGATCTATGCCATGGAAATCTTATAGGAAAAGAGACGACCCATGAGACAAGAGAATCAAGATACAAAATTTCAGGAGATACTTTCCCGAAGGAAAAAATCCAAAGCAATCCGTTATATACTCTACTTTTTGGCGTTTTTGCTGATTGTCTGGAGCATCCAGAGCACCATTATAGAAGATACGGATTGGGACCGGATCGGTGGAGTTGGATCCGTGATAAAGGCTGTAGCCCGGTTTCTACCACCTGATTTATCGCTGTTTAAACACTTGGTGGGTCCGACTGTCGAAACCTTTATGATTGCCTGCCTCGGTACCATGCTTGGCATTATTTGCGCCATACCGGTTGCCTGGATGGCCGCGCTGAATGTGACGCCTTCAAAAATCATTGCCTACCCGATAGGCCGGGCAATCATGACCCTGACACGATCCGTCCATGAAATCGTTTGGGGATTAATATTTGTATCGGCCGTCGGCCTTGGCGCTTTACCCGGTATTATTGCAATCGCCATGCGATCCATCGGCTTTATTTCAAAACTGACCGCAGAAGCCATAGAAGACATCGACCCCGGACCCTTAGAGGCAATCAAGGCAACCGGCGGTAATGGACTTCAAGTGATTCTTTATGGTGTTATCCCCCAGATTCTGCCTGTCTTTCTCGGTAATTCAATTTTTCAGTGGGACATTAATATTCGGCGGGCCACAATCATGGGACTTGTCGGCGCAGGTGGGCTGGGCCTTGCCTTTCACAGGCAGTTGGTGATGTACAATTACGGCGGTGTAACGACCGTTATAATTTGCATTCTTTTTCTCATTGCCCTTGGAGAAATAGGTTCGTACTACGGCCGCAGAGCAATACAATAAACACTGCAGGTTTTAAATTCGGCAGTTGAAAGGCACACATGGCGACAACTCCTCTCAATTCAGCAGGGATCCCCATAAAAGAATGGCGTCGTTTCAAGTACCCGCAATCGTTAATTAAATACGGCGTCACCTTGGGTATCCTGCTGTTCATTTTTATATCAATAGAATATCTGAATATTCATGTGGGCCGCTTTTTTAACATGTTTCCCCGAATTGCCGACCTTTTTGCCAATCGCTACTATCCGCCCGATATTCCTTATGTGCTGGACAGCGAATACCTCGGTTACGTGGTTGAAACCATCAAAATGGCTTATCTGGGCGCGCTCTTCGGCATCCTTTTTTCCATCCCTCTTTCCTGGTTCGCATCATTTAATATGACGCCCAACAAGCGGTTTTTATACCCGATCGCCCGCTTTGTGCTCATGTTATCTCGTTCCGTGCATGAAATGATCTGGACCATCATCTTTGTGACCATTATCGGATTCGGCATGTTGCCGGGTGTTCTGGCGCTCACATTGTTCAGTATCGGTTTTACAGGAAAACTTTTTTCCGAAGAAATCGAAGATATCAAAGTCGGGCAGGTGGAAGCGATTCAGGCAACGGGCGCAAACCCCCTCCAGGTGTTTGTGTATGCAGTACTGCCCCAGGTCCGGGTGGCATGGACGGGAATTTCAATCTACACCTGGGATGCGGCGTTTCGGGCCGCAACTGTTGTGGGATTTTTTGGGGCCGGCGGCATGGGATGGTATTTGCGAAGGACCGTACAACAGATTGAGAGCAACAGGGTGGCTGCAGTACTACTGTCAATTATCATTCTCGTCATTATTTCCGAAGTGGCATCCGCATGGGCCAGAATAAGGGTTGGTGCAAAGATGGGATAGTTCGAGGGAATAAGCCCGCTCACATACAGAGTAAACAGCCGGGTTGGCAGCGGTGCAATTCTCTCAAAAAACTGGCTGTAGAAAGGCAAACGTGCGATGCCATAAAAGATCTATTACTCCCAATCCGGGCGAGACGGTTGTAGCGAAGCGTAAATCCCGCTTTATCGGGGAATTGAATATTGAAGGATGGAAACGCTTCGCTAAATCTTTTTTAAAACAGACAGAATACATTCATTCGATGTTCATCAGTTTCATACAACATGTTGTCAGATAAGGGCCCATAAGGGTCTAAGGGAGGATTAACCAGATGGATGGAATCAGTATGGTTATGTTTGATTTGTCCGGAACTACAGTCTACGACGATACGGGTGTGCGCGATTGTCTGTATAAAGCCGCGCAAGAGCATAATCTCGATACAACCCCTGATGAAATTTTGTTGCACATGGGGACCAATAAAATTCATCTTTATCAGTTTTTAATCGCCAGATCGCAGGGGCAGAACATCGATTTTAAAGATTTTGAAAAAAATTTGGACCCACAGACCTATGACCTGGCCAAGCAGGTATTCGACCGATATGAAGACCTCATGATCGCCCATTACCAAACCGACGTCAGGGAAGTTCCCGGAGCGGCGGACACGTTTCGGTGGTGCCACGATCATGAGATCAAGGTGGCCACTGATACCGGGTTTCACGGCAAAATCACCGAGGCCATCATGGAGGGTCTGGGATGGGTGAAAGACGGCCTGGTCGATTGTTCCGTGCACGTTCAATGTGTTTCCGGTGAACGGGGCAGACCTGCGCCATTTATGATTTTTTACGCTATGGAGAAGCTGGATGTCCAGAGTGTTCAGGAGGTCATAAAGATCGGAGATACCCCGGCGGACATGCTCGAAGGCCGCAACGCCGGTTGCCGCGGGGTGGTGGGCGTGCTCAGCGGACCCCGTCCGGTGACCGCCTAGGGAAAATACCGGCATACCCACGTGATTGAGAGTGTCAAAGATTTACCTGAGCTGATTGAAGCCGAGTTTAATTAATCCATAAATAAGACTCTATCAGAGCGGTTTTTTTCTCAATTAGGGTCATTGGAGGGATATGGTTAAAACAGCAAAAGCGGCCGTGATGACGGCAGCCGGCATGGATTTGGAAATCAAAGAATATCCTCTGCCCCGGGTGGACCCCGGCTGCATTCTGGTCCGGGTTACCTGCTGTACAATCTGCGGGTCGGACGTGCATTCCTGGACGGGTCGGCGAAAGGCACCGACGCCGATCATTTTAGGCCATGAAATCGTGGGTAAAATCGTTGAACTCGGCACCGGGGTGACCCATGACGCCGGCGATCGACCGCTCAAGTTAGGAGACCGAATTACCTGGACCATCATGGACAATTGCGGTAAGTGTTTTTACTGCCGCGAAAAAGGGCTGACGATGAAGTGTCGCCACCTTAAGAAATACGGTCATGACAGTTGCGCCGATCCACCCCATTTTGTCGGCGGGTTTGCTGAATACTGCTACATTACGCCGGGAACCTGCGTTATAAGAATCCCTGACGCTTTAACGGACGAAGAAGTTGCACCGGCCAATTGTGCCCTGGCCACAGTCATTGCCGGCTGGGAAGCGGCCGAAGTCAAGCCGTTTGAAAACGTCTTGATTCAGGGTGCCGGCGCGCTCGGATTCTATGCCGCTGCCCTGGCCAGGCATTACGGATGTAAACGAATCATCGTGTCCGATATACTGGATCACCGCCTGGAGTTTATCAAGGCCTTCGGTGCCAGCGATGTTCTTAACGTCAGCCGGATGTCCGATGAGAATATCATTCAAACGGTCCGTGACTTAACGGACGGTTTCGGGGTGGATTGCGCTATGGAAGTAGCGGGGATCGCCGGCCTGATTCCTTTGGGTTTAAAATGTCTGAGAACCGGCGGACGCTACGTGGAAATCGGCAATTCATCTCCCGGCGCTGACTTTACCTATGATGCCTGTGATATCGTCTGGCGCCGACTGACACTCAGGGGAGTCCACAACTACGATGCCAAACATTTGCAGGCGGCAGTTGATTTGCTGGCAGCAACCCGCACGATATTTCCTTTTAAAGACATTGTAACCCACCGCGTGAGTCTGGACAACATCAATGATGGACTACGAATTGCCGATTCCGGCCAGGCTGTCCGCGTGGCGGTTTTGCCGTAATTTCTGGTTGAGCGCTTGGCGCTCAACCAGAAATTAATTGTAAGTATGGTGCAACTTTTATGAGCGGTCTGGCTCTGGTTATTGTGGTCGTTGCTGCAATCTTCCATGCAAGCTGGAATTTTTTAGCTAAAAAAAGCAAGAAAAAGCTGGCTTTTATCTGGTGGTTTATTTTGATAGCCACCATCGGTTATTTGCCGATGTTTTTGCATTTTTGGCCCCAGGTTACCGTGAGCCCGGTCGGCTGGGCCTGCATTGGCACCACCGGTATTCTGCACGCACTTTATTTCTGGTTTATGGGAGGGGCTTACGAAAGAGGAGATCTCTCCCTGGTTTATCCTCTTTCCAGGGGTTCAGGGCCTTTGTTTGTGCCGATTCCGGCAATAATTTTCCTGCAGGAGCAACTTTCATTCGCCGGAATTGTCGGCATTTTTCTGGTTGTTCTCGGAATTTACTTTATTCACCTGAAGTCATTTACCGTCGGTTCCCTTATCGAGCCTTTCCGAGCATTGCGCGGCAGTGCTTCAGTCTGGGCACTTTGCACCGGAGGGACAATTGCCGGATACTCCCTGGTCGATAAAGTGGGAGTCAGCCTCGTTTATCCGCCGGTCTACATTTATTTGATGTTTGTTATATCGCTGTTTCTTTTGTCACCCTATGTGTTGATAAAGGAGCGTGCTGCTCTGAAATTGGAGTGGCTGGTTAACAAGGGACCGGTTTTAATTGATGGATTTTTAGTCCTTTTTACTTACCTGATGATCCTTTTCGCATTTAGACTCAGCAAGGTCAGCTATGTGGTTGCAGCGCGGGAGGTGAGTATTGTCTTTTCAGCATTTTTAGGAATTATCCGGCTAAAGGAAAAACATGCCACCCAAAAAATTGCCGGCGCCGGCCTGATTGCAATAGGGGTAGTGTTTATCGGACTAAGTAGTTAAATGGTAACTGTTCACAGGTTAAGGGCTCAGGACAAAGAAGGCACTAAAGGCCCGGAGTTCTCGTTAAAGATGATTGAGAACATCGATTCTAAAAATTTATTGACTAAACCTTTTTGGAATGTTTTAAGCCAGAATCAAAATTGGCAGAAGGATTCTTCTATTCTAACACCGAAACTCAGGTCCTCCGGGCCAGGATTCTCTACTCTCCGTTAAATGAGGGGTTTATGCCTGACGAAATCTTAATTAAAAACGCCGTTGCCATTGTAACCTGCGACAACGACGACACTATCTTTCGTGACTGTGACCTGCTTATCAACGGGCCGCAGATACAGGAAATCGGACCTAATCTGACGGTCGGGCAAGCGGACGTCATCGATGCCGCAGGCTGCTTCGTCTACCCGGGTCTTATCAATACCCACCATCATTTTTTTCAGACCTTTGTGCGCAATCTGCTTACCGTTGATTACCCCAACATGCTGGTGCTGGATTGGATCCGAAAAATCTATCAAATTTTTAAGCGAATTGATGCCGACTGCATCTACTATTCATCCCTGGTTGCCATGGCCGACCTCATTAAACACGGTTGCACGACGGCCTTCGACCATCAGTACTGTTATCCGCGCCATGCCGGAAAGGAGTTGGTGGACCGTCAATTTGAAGCGGCGGAACAACTCGGCATGCGCTACCATGCCGGCCGTGGTGCCAACACTCTGCCCATGAGCGAGGGCAGTACCGTACCTGACGAAATGGTTGAAACCACAGATGAGTTTCTGAAAGACTGCGACCGTCTTATCAGTACCTACCATGATGCCGATCCGTTCAGCATGCGGCAGATCGTCGTATCCCCGTGCCAGCCGGTTAATTGCTACAGGGAGACTTTTTCCGAATCCCTGGCACTGGCCAGACAGAGGGAGGTCCGTTTGCACACCCACCTGGGCGAAGGTGAAAATCCCAATATGCTGGAAAGATACGGTATGCGTACCCTGGCATGGTGTGAGGATCTCGGCTTTGTGGGCGAGGATATCTGGTACGCACACGGTTGGGAGTTATTGCCTGAAGAGTACGCATTGATGAGCAGCACCCGGACAGGACTGTCTCACTGCCCGGCACCGGCGGTACTGGGGGGGTTCAATATTATTGACATGCCGGCCATGCAGACGAGCGGTATGCGCCTCAGCTTGGGGGTGGATGGGTCCGCGACCAACGACGGATCCAATCTGCTGGACTCGTTGCGCATGGCCTTTCTGATGCAGAGCTTCCATGCCAAGCGCCGTGGTGCGTCTCCAACTCCCTATGAATTGTTGAAGGTGTGTGCGAAAGGCGGGGCCGACACCCTCGGTCGCGCTGATTTAGGAAGCCTTGAAAAGGGCAAGGGTGCAGATCTTTTCATGATTAACGTTCATAGACTGGAATATGCCGGCGCTTTGCACGATCCGGCGAACTTCCTGGCGAGGGTGGGGGTCACGGGTCCCGTGGACCTAACCATGATTAACGGCAAGGTGGTTTATCAGGACGGGCATTTTAGCGGAATCGCCAACCAGATCCTGTTTGACAAAGCCGAAAAAGTTTGCGACCGGATCATTCGGCAGGGGAATCCCGCGTATATATAGCTCATGTGAAACTACATTAAGCCGTTTTGGCTGCCGGCAACCGGGTTCGCAAGAAACACCGCCTGACCGGAACAGTGAATTTTTCGAACGTCGAACACCCGTCTGCCATGCAAAGTGTGTTGAGTCAGCGTAATCATTGAGTTATGAATCACAATAATTAAATTTTCCCCGCTCCAGTTTCAAGGCATTGCGGGCAGGTCGAACGCCCAACGTCGAGCTTCGAATATTGATGACGCTACGCTTTATCTATTTTAAAACAAGCGAACCGCTGAATTTCGAAGAATTGAATCACTGTGCCCTGTCTTTTTTTAAATTGATCGTTGGACCCTGAGGCTATCGACGGGCAGAATACATTATTCGACGTTGGACGTTCAATGTTCGATGTTCGACGTTCATCAATTTCTTTTTTGATCAGACCGGCCATTTTTATTAGACTCAGGCTTTTGCAAAGCCGTTCACTTTTAATAATTTTAACATCGGAGGAACAGAGAAAATGAAAATTAATTTTTGGAAAACGATTTATCTGATGGTTACAGCGTTTGTTGCACTGACAGTGGCCTCGATTCCCTGCCAGGCAAAGACCATTAAGGTGGCGCTTTTGCTTTCCGGTCCGGCCAATGACGGCGGCTGGAATGCCGTTGCCGTTCAGGGGCTTAAGGATGCTGAAAAATCATATGGTATCGAGACCGCCTATACCGAGCACGTATCGGTGGCCGACTCCGAAGCGGCCTTTACCGAATACGCTGCCCAAGGCTTTGACCTGGTCATCGGCCATGGTTTTCAATACGGCGATCCGGCCGTGCGCGTAGGGAAAAGATTTCCTAAAACCAAATTTGTCGCCATCGAAGGCAATGCCTCTTCCGAGAACGCAGCCTCTTACCGCATTGCGTGCGAGGAAGCCGGCTACCTCATGGGTATTATAGCTGCTTCCGTCAGCAAATCAGGGGTTATCGGTATGGTGGGCGGCGTAGAACAACCTTCCATTATCAAGGTGGTGGAGGCCTATAAGCGCGGCGCCAAATCTTACAGGCCCGACATAAAAGTACTGGAGAGCTATATCGGGACCTTCACTGATGTCGCCAAGGGAAAAGAAGCGGCCCTGGCCATGGCGGACCAGGGTGCCGATGTGCTTTCCCACATCGCCAACCAGGCCGGCACCGGAGTTATTAAAGCAGCAGAGGGCAGGGGCCTTATGGCTACCGGCGACTCCTGGGACCAGAACGGCATTGCCCCCAAAACCGTGGTGTGCAGCACCATTTACAATGTGCCCACCCTGGTTGTCAATGTGGTCAAACAGGTTAAGGAAGGTACTTTCAAGGGCGGTATCTATGATCAGGGCATGATGGAAGGGGTTGTGGACATCGCCCCTTATCACTCTTTTGAAGACCGGATCCCCCAGGAGGCTAAAGACAGGGTGGCCGAATTGAAAAAGAAGCTGATTGACGGCAGTTTCACCGCTCCCCTCATTGAAAAACGGACTACCGATTAGCGGCCTAGTCAGAGCGTGCTTATTATAAATATACCCTTTGGGTTTAGGCCAAGGTCGGGACATTTGGACCAGGAGTTCTACTACGACGCGGTCAGTAGACCTCCATGTTGCATAAATAACATGGCAAAGAATATCTAATGATCTGTAATTATACACGATATAATAGTGAAAGCACCATTTTGTGGATGTCTCCCCTGGTGAATTCAAAGGATGGGGTCGATTTTGCCAT
>JAJRVC010000127.1 GCA_024277475.1 Deltaproteobacteria bacterium | reverse complement strand
TCATGCCCTTAAACTACTATGCGATGTTATGAACCAGGAGGCATATGTCTACCCCGGTACCCGGATGACGTTGGCCTTCTCGACCCAATAAGTTGCAATTGAAATTACGCGAGGTCAGGAGCCCTGAATTTCGGCCATCAGAAATTAGCTTATTTGTAATAAGCATTTCTTGTTACCTCGCGGATCCCGTGCCCCCCGGTCCACAGGGCTACGCCCCGGCTCCCGGCTCGCCCAGAGCCTACAGCTCGGAGAGCGGGAGATCACAGAGTTTTCTGAATTTGCTCTGCGTACTTTGTGGGCTCTGCGAGAGAACCAATGACCCACGTTATAGCCATGACCATCTTAACCAACTACGCAAAAATCATACCAAAAGGCCGTTAATAATATGGCAAATTTGTTCTATAGAATTAAATGGTTACATGGTAACCATCATCTGGTTAAAGCAATCTGCATTTTTTTGTGAAAAAATGTTCATAAAATTATGAAAATTATTTCACAACTGTTAGAATGATAGGAATAAAAAACAGGTCTGGACAAACAGACATGAGCCCGGTAACTTTGACAGTCTCGTAGAAAGTCAAAATTCTCAAATTTCGATCTTTTAACCTATTGAAATTATTGACCCCAAAATTTGAAAATTGGCTCTTTTCGGACTTTTTACGAGTCCATCAACTTTAAATCACAGACAAAAAATCCGTTTGCCATCCTTCCTGTTGATTTATTCCGGGATGCTGTGATAATCCTGTTGAGACAATATCAAAAGATAACCGTTTCCAGGTTCAGGGTTCAACGTTCAGGGTTAAGGACAAAGAAGACAATAAAGACACGAGGAGATTAAATGCAAAACAACATCAATATCTCACAGGCAATGAAAATCCACCTGGGCGAAATATTTGAGGACCTGCCCGAGTTGCCGGATTTTGAAAAAGGCATACGCCGGGCACCCGCCAGGCATTTCGCACTCACCCAAAAGGAAACGCAACTGGCTTTAAAAAACGCCCTGCGCTACGTCCCTGATAAATGGCATTCGACCTTGGCACCCGAATTCCTGGATGAATTGCTGTCCAGGGGACGAATTTACGGTTACCGTTTCCGACCGCCCGGCCCTATTAAAGGCAAACCCATCGATGAATACAGGGGTAACTGTATCGAGGGCAAAGCCTTTCAGGTAATGATCGATAACAACCTGGATTTTGATGTCGCCCTGTACCCCTATGAACTGGTTACCTATGGTGAAACCGGCCAGGTCTGTCAGAACTGGATGCAGTACCGTCTGATCAAACGGTATTTGGAAGTGTTAACCCGGGATCAGACCCTGGTGATGGAGTCCGGGCACCCCCTGGGTCTATTCGCCTCTTCTGCGGATGCGCCGCGGACGATTATCACAAACGCCCTGATGGTCGGATGCTTTGACGACCAGGAAAACTGGCATCGGGCCATGGCACTGGGGGTGGCCAACTACGGCCAGATGACGGCCGGCGGCTGGATGTACATCGGCCCCCAGGGAATCGTACACGGCACCTACAGTACTATTCTTAACGCGGGAAGGTTCAAACTCGGGATTCCGCCGGACCAGGATTTAGCCGGCCGCCTGTTTGTATCCTCGGGCCTGGGAGGGATGAGCGGCGCCCAAGGAAAAGCCGTGGAAATTGCCAATGGGGTTGCCGTCATCGCCGAAGTCGACCCTTCCAGGATCCAAACCCGGCTGGAGCAGGGATGGATTAAAAAAGCCGTGGGGGATCCCGCTGAAGCCTTTAAGCTGGCAACCGAATACCGGCAGAAAAAAAAGAGCACCACCATTGCCTTTTTCGGAAACGTGGTGGATCTAATTGAATATGCGGTCAACAACCATATCAAAATCGACCTGTTGTCGGACCAGACTTCCTGCCACGCAGTCTACGAGGGGGGGTATTGCCCCCAGGGAATTTCATTCGACCAGCGTACGGAGCTTCTGAAATCAGGTCATGCCGGGTTCAAGGAAATGGTGGACGCAACCTTGAGACGCCATTTCGAGCTGATAAAAACCTTGGTTGACCGGGGGACCTATTTTTTCGACTACGGCAACAGCTTTTTAAAAGCCGTCTACGACGCAGGTGTCAATGATATCTGTAAAAACGGAAAAGATTCTTTGGATGGGTTTATTTACCAATCCTATGTGGAAGACCTTATGGGCCCGATTCTATTTGACTATGGTTACGGTCCCTTTCGCTGGGTCTGTCTGAGCGGCAAAGATGAAGACCTGCTCAAAACCGACAAGGCTGTCATGGAATGTATCGATCCGGACAGAAGGTTTCAGGATCGTGACAACTACGTCTGGATCAGGGATGCCGCGAAAAACAAACTGGTGGTCGGCACCAAGGCCCGGATACTCTACCAGGACGCCATGGGACGGTTGGCCATCGCGCTGAAATTCAACGAAATGGTTCGAAACGGCGAGATCGGACCCGTTATGCTGGGAAGAGATCACCACGATACCGGCGGTACGGATTCCCCCTTCAGGGAAACGGCCAACATCAAAGACGGCAGCAATATTATGGCGGACATGGCCACCCAGTGTTTTGCCGGTAATGCTTGCCGGGGCATGAGCCTGGTGGCCCTGCACAACGGCGGCGGCGTCGGTATCGGCAAGGCCGTCAACGGTGGTTTCGGCCTGGTGCTGGACGGCAGTGAACGTATCGACAGCGTTATCCAACAGGCCATCCCCTGGGATGTGATGGGAGGTGTTGCCCGGCGCGCCTGGGCCAGAAACGACAATTCCATCGAAACCGCCATCAAGTACAATGACATGCGCCGCGGCTCGGACCACATTACTCTGCCGTTTCTAACCGATGAAAAGCTGGTCGCAGAGCTGGTCGCCCGGGCATTTGCCGATTTGAATAATTGATGTGCCTCGTTGGGGTCAACTTTATTCACCGTTAGAGGCGCAAAGGACGCAAAGGTTTGGAGAATAAGAAAAAACATCTCTGCGTACTTCGCGCCTGCGGTGAGAAAACTAAAAAATTAGGAAAAAGACATGACCACCATAAAAAAGATTATCGAATGCGTCCCTAATTTCAGCGAAGGACGTGATTTAAAAAAAATTGAAAAAATAGTTGAGCCGTTTCGGGGAAAAAAAGACGTTAAGCTGTTGGATTACCAGAATGACGAAGATCACAACCGCTCGGTGGTAACCGTGGTCGGTGAACCTGAACCGTTAAAAACCGCCGTCGTCGAATCCATGGGCGTTGCCGTGGAACTCATCGATATGAGCACTCATCAGGGGCAGCATCCCAGAATGGGAGCCATTGATGTGGTTCCCTTTATCCCGGTAAAAAATGTCAGCGTCCAGGAGGCCGTAGATATTTCCAAAGCGACCGCGAAGCTCGCGGCTGAAGCATATTCACTACCGATTTTTTTGTATGAGCAATCGGCCGCACGACCGGAGCGGCGGAACCTGGCAACCATCAGAAAAGGCCAGTTCGAGGCCATGGCCGAAAAACTCGAACAACCGGAATGGGCACCCGATTTCGGCCCGGCCCGGGTTCATCCCACCGCCGGGGTAACGGCCATGGGTGCCCGCATGCCCCTGGTGGCCTTTAATGTCAACCTGGACACAAACCGGCTGGAAATCGCCGATCAAATCGCCAGAAATGTCAGGCACATCAGTGGCGGACTGCGGTATTGCAAGGGCATCGGTATCGAGTTAAAAGACCGCGGCATTGTCCAGGTCTCGATGAATATGACGGACTACACCAGGACCGCCCTGTACCGCGTCGTCGAACTGATTAAAATTGAAGCCCGGCGTTACGGAGTTAATGTGGTCGGCAGCGAAATCATCGGCCTGGTGCCCATGGCAGCACTGATTGATGCGGCCGTGTATTATCTGGGGGTCGAAGACTTTACTATGGAGCAGGTGTTGGAGTACCGTATTTATGAGTGATGCTGAATGCCGGTTGATGAATAGACGCTCGTTGCCCGTGATTAAGTGAATCCAGCGTTGCGTCACCTGTTCGTGTGGCTGGAAAGCCGCTCCCATGAGAAGTTGGTGTTAAGCTAATGACATTGAGTGGGACCTTTGATAGCAGTGAATTTTGATTTACAACCATCACTCTGCAAATCAAAAATATTGGTTTCTCTGTGTTCTCCGTACCTCAAACGTAGCGGGTGGTAAAATTAAAAAGGAAATCTTATGCATGGAAATTTAATCATCAAAAATGCCACCGAGTTGGTCACCTGCAGTGGATTTGCCGCCAAACGGGGCAGGGAAATGGCTGAGTTGAAGATTATTCCGGATGGTGCCGCGGTTATTAAAGAAGGAATGATTAAAACGGTGGGTACCACCAAAGAAATTGAGGCAGAATTGGAGAAATCGGGATCTGATTTGTCTGATTTTGACATTATCGATGCCAAAAACAAGGCGGTGCTGCCCGGCTTTGTCGATCCACACACCCATTTAGTTTTCAGCGGTTTTCGCGCTGAAGAATATTCCTGGCGCCTGCGTGGCGACAGCTATATGGAAATCATGAACCGCGGTGGCGGAATCGCCAACACCGTCCAGGCTACCCGTAGGGCCACTTTCGAAGAACTGATTCAGTCGGGGATCAAACGACTCGATTCCATGCTGTCCTTGGGGGTAACCACCGTGGAAGCCAAAAGCGGCTATGGATTGGACTGCGACACGGAAATCAAGCAACTCGAAGTCATGGCGCATTTAAACAAAATACACTACATGGACATCGCCGTGACATTTCTGGGGGCCCATGCCGTGCCCGAAGACTATAAAGGCAGAGAAGATGCCTTCATTGAATTTATGATGAGAGACGTCATGCCGCGGGTGGCCAAACAACAACTTGCGGAATTTTGTGATATTTTTTGTGAAAAAAATGTTTTTTCCATCGATCAATCCCGGCGTCTTTTAAGTAAAGCAAAGGAGCTGGGATTAAAATTAAAGCTTCATGCCGATGAAATCGTACAAACCGGCGGAGCTGAACTGGCTGCCGAGCTTGAAGCGGTCTCGGCCGACCACCTGCTGCAGGCCTCTGAGGAAGGTATCCACCAAATGGCCGCCTCCGGTGTGATTGCCACCCTGCTTCCGGCAACCGCTTTCAGTTTAAAAGAACCATATGCCAGGGGACGTCATATGATAGATTCCAATTGTGCAGTAGCGCTGGCGACCGATTTTAATCCGGGCAGTTGTTTCACGGAATCCATACCGCTCATTTTCGCTCTGGCGACACTTTATATGGACATCACTACCGAAGAAGCCATTACGGCGCTGACGATTAACGCTGCAGCCGCCATTGACAGGGCCGATACCATCGGCAGTATAGATGTCGGCAAGCATGGGGATTTGGCGGTGCTCGAGTATCCGTCTTACAAATTCATTCCCTATCATATCGGGATCAGCACGGTAGACAAAGTCGTCAAAAAGGGTAATTTGGTTTTTGACAGAGAAAAAGGAGGAATAACATATTGTTAGCCAATTTGAAAATTACGGAGTATCTGGAAAAAGCAGCCGCGGGGACCGCGGTTCCCGGCGGCGGAAGTGTTGCCGCTTTGAATGCCTCCCTGGCATCCGGCCTTACCGAAATGGTAGCTAATCTGACCATCGGCAAAAAGGGCTATAAAGCCGTCGAAAAAGAGATGAATGATATTGAACGGGAAGCCACAGCCTTGAGAGAAAAACTGACCGCAGCCATTGACAGGGATGCCGAGGCCTACAGTGAAGTTATGGCCGCCTTTAAACTTCCCAGGGAAACGGACCGGGAAAAGGAGTTGCGAAAGCAGGAAGTCCAGAAAGCTTTTAAACACGCTGCCCTGGTACCCCTGGAGGTTGCCAAACATGCGGTCAAGGTCATAGACCTGGCCGGTAGAGCCGTTGAGAGTGGAAATAAAAATGCCGTCACAGATGGGATTGTGGCCGCCATGAACGCCCGAACCGGTGCCCTGGCAGCATTATACAATGTAAAAATTAATTTAGGCTCCATCGAAGATGATGAATTTGTAAAAAAAATGACCCGGGAAATAAATGATCTGGAACAGCAGGCAAAAGCCGGGGAACAAAAGATACTAACAAGTCTGAAAATATAACAGGACTTGTCGTGGGTAGCGTGTGGTCTGTGGTAGACAAATTCAAACTATTGACCATTGCACGATCTCTTTGTACCGATTTAATTGCAAATATTCAATATTTATTGAATCTTTACGATTCTTGCTTTAAAACTCCGCCATTTCCCGCCGGGGCGTAGGACCTATGACTTCCGGCTCGTAGGCTACGAGCCGGAGGCCAGGGCGGACTTTGAATCCGTGATCTCCTACTTTTTTTTAAACAACATTAGATAGTTATAGTGCCCAACATCCGCAGTGCGTTCTTTTTTGAAACCGTATGGATCGAGCCTGTCTGTGACATCTTCAGGTGTCATTCTGATGTGTTTGGGAGGTCCCGGGGGGCTGTCTATTTTCTTAAATTCCATAACCGCAAGGGTGCCGGCCGGTTTGACCACCCTTACAATTTCATTGAGCACACCCCGGTCGATGCGGTCCTCGACAAAGTCATGCAAAGCCGTAGCGATCAGACAGACATCGATCGATTGATCTTCGACGGGAATTCGCCGGCCGACATCACTGACGAGGGCTGTGATGTTTTCAATTCCTTTTTCTTGTGCGGCGGTTTTAAGAATTTCGATTCCCTCGGCCCACAAATCAACTGCAAAAACGCTACCCTGGGGTCCAATAATATCTGAAACCGCCAAACTATATAGTCCTCTGCCGCTGGCCACATCCAGAAACGAAATTCCTTTCCGGAGGTCGAGTTCATGAAACAATTTCTGTGAATCAATCAGGTCAAAACTGCTTTTACCTGCACCGGTAGGCTTTTTTTTATTTTCTCCCATAGCTATACTCCGTCTTTTTTTAGTGTGAACAGCCTCTAGCGTGACAGCCTTTAACTCACAGTGCACAGCTTGCGCGCATTGCGATAAAAGAAAATATAAAGACCCAAAGCAAACAATACCAAGTCCCGGAAAATCAATGATCCGGCAAAGGTCCCTTGACCGCTGGCATTTATCGAAAAACAACCACAGTCGAATTCATGGCCACGGATAAGATTTATGGAAAGAGCGGCTATAAAGACCGACAGCATGGCATTGACGATCAGTGCGGCGGACCGTGGATAAAACCCGATAATCAGGGCGAGCCCTGAGACAAGCTCCAATAGAGGCACAATGATGGCAATCAGGTTGATTAACGGGGCCGGAAAAAGGTCATATCCGTAAATAATCTTTGCAAAAACAGCCGGCGCCAGGATCTTGTTATAACTGGCATATACAAATATCCCCCCAAGAATCCAGCGTACCGTGAACTCGATCCAGTGGTTACCAAAGAAGGTGCTGATGGGTTTATTCAACGGGATACCCTTCCGCTTTCCATTCCGGAAAGCCGTCTATAAAAACATTTATCTCCGTATATCCAAAGGCCATAAGAAGTTGTGCAAGCTTGTGACTGTCCTCACAGGTCCTGCCCGAACAATAGGTGACGATGGCTTTTTCAGGTGGATATTGTTCCAGAAACGCCTCGATTTTTTCATCAAACTGCCCAACCGGCAAAGAAACCGCCCCCTTGATGTGCCCTTCATCATAATCAGCCCTGGACCGGGCATCGACAAAAACGAATTTTTGGCTGTCATACAATTTCTTGGCCAGGGCTACGTCACCGATTTCAAGGTCGTCAAGAATAATAGCGTTTTTTTCATTGGCCGTAATCACACCCTTTGCGGTATTCCACTGGCCGATCAGGGCGATACCGGCCGGTGAGAAATAATTGACTGCAAATGCTGCGATGATCGATGCACCCACCAGAATGCTTATTTCCTTGATTGTTTTCATTGGGGTTTTACAATCGCTGATAAGTTTAACCACCCACGTTTATTCCGTTTATTTCCTTGAGCAGGGACAGCAGCGCATCAGGTGAAATATAACCCGGAACGTTGATGATGGGCTGGCCCATCTCCGTCAAAAACCAGTTGGATGGAAGTCCCCTAACGCCGTATTTTTCTGCAATGGCGGGTTCTTTGTCGAAATCCACTCTAACAGCTATAAAATTTTTTTCCAGATACGATACCACAGCGGAGTCGCGAAATGTCACTTTGGCCATTTTCAGGCAGAAACCGCACCAATTTGCATAAAAATGCAGAAAGACCTTCTTTTTCTCGATTTTTCCCAGTACTTTACCCTCGTTGTAAGAGTACCATTTGATTTTGTCCGATGCATCAGCGACACTGGAAAACCAGATAGCCAGATACAAAGTGATCAACAATACCGGGTAGAAATACTTGGACCTCATAAAAAATGCTCCTATTTTCCTTGAAGTTCTGCGCTTTTTATTTAATAAAACCAGTCAAATTCTCCACATCTTGCAGAGGCCAAACAGTGATCTTCTCATCTACAGGATACCTGTCCTGCCCGGGGTATACTATCAGCAGATGATTAAGATTTAGATCGTTGAGGGCGATTCTCATTGACCTTGTCACTTTAGGTGCCTCGTTGAATTTAACTTCAACGGCGTATCGGCGACCCCGGTGCCGGAAAAACAAATCTATTTCCGCACCATTGTGAGTCGCCCAGAAAAATGCCTCTCCCGATTCCAGTTTTTGTAATACCTGCTCTAGTGCAAACCCTTCCCAGGATGCACCTACCTGGGGATGGCTAAAAAGGGTATACAGATCCGGAATATCCAGCAAGCTGTGCAGCAGACCCGGGTCACGAAGGTAAATCTTTGGCGACTTAACCTGGCGCTTGGCAATATTTTCGTACCAGGGCTGTAACTGCCTGACCATAAAAGTGCCGCTGAGAATGTCAAGATAAGACCGTATCGTTTTATCAGAGAGACCCATTGAACGGCCAAGTTGCGATGCGTTAAACGTTTGGCCGTGATAGTGTGCCAGCATGGTCCAGAATCGACGCATAGCCGCCGCAGGTATGGTAATCCCCAGCTGCGGAATATCGCGTTCAAGAAAAGTGTGGATAAAAGCGTTGCGCCACGCTAGGCTATCTTCATCCGATTTGGCAAGAAACGAACGCGGAAATCCACCCCGCAGCCATAAAGTTTTCCATGAATCTAACCCTGTTTCGCTGAGATCAAAACCGGCAAGTTCAACGAATTCAACCCGGCCGGCAAGGGTTTGGGAAACATTTTTAACCACATCCGGAGAGGCACTTCCGAGAATCAGAAAGCGAGCTCGATTCGCCGGGCGGTCCACCAATACGCGAAGCACCTTGAATAGTTCCGGCATTATCTGGATCTCATCAATGACAACAATTCCATCCAAAGAACCGAGCATGAGCTCGGGATTTTGAAGACGTCGTAGATCAGGCTGGGATTCAAGATCAAAAAAAACAGCACTCAAATCGACGGTAAACATGCGTGCAAGCGTTGTCTTGCCACACTGGCGAGGCCCGAGAAGCGCGGTGATCGGTGCACGTTTTACTGCAGTTGACAGGCGTTCGAGTTGGGAGGGTCTATTGATCATAGACGCATTGTACCATGATAATTCGGAATGTCAATCCGAATTATCATGGTCCAGTGGATTGTTTTTGTCGCTGTTTTTACCATTGTGCAATTAGCAACAGCCATAATGCCTGCAATGAGTGCAGACATGAAACTCCGGGATGTTTACAATAGTGTTCTTAAGAAGGCAAAATATTAAGTTTCATAATCAACCAGTAAACTATTCAACGAGGTCTGAAATCAAGACCGTTTCGCCGTCAGCCAAACCACTGATGACCTCAATGCGATTGTCCGGGCCGGATTCACCCAGACGCACATAGCGTCGAACGGCTCCCTGCTCCGTGTCCACGATGACAAAATCGAGTTGTCCCACATGGGTCACGGCCTCAGCCGGTATATAAATCTTTTCAATTTTCCCGATGGGTATCATCAATCTGCCGAACATGCCCGGGTACAGGCCGGTACCGTCCGTCAGGCTGACTTTGACCAGAAACGAACGTGAACCGGGGTCTGCGGAGGGAACAATTTCGTCAACCACCACGAAATACTTCTTTTTAAGCGCATCGATTTCAACCGTGAGGTGTTGATTTTTTGCCAGCTTTGACGCCACCGATTCACGCACATTAGCTTCCAGCCGCAGGGTGGCGGGATCATACAAGCGCAGCAGCGGTTCCCCTCGTATAGCAGTATCACCGGGATCTCCCAAGCGTTCGACGATACGGCCGGCGATGGGCGCCGCCAGTTTGCTGTAACTCAAGGCGGTTCCGGCTTCGTCTTCCTGGCGCTTTAATCGCATAAGCTCCGCCTGGGCGGTACTCAAGGCCGTCTGTACTCGATCGCGCTCGGCCTTGGAAACGGCTCCGGGATCTGCCTGCATAATTCGCTTAACCCGGGCAAGATCTTTTTTTGCCTGCGCCAATCGTGCTCTGGCGGCAACAACGGCCTGGTGGGCCTGATCGACCCGGGCCTTGAGCTCCCGCGAGTCGAGTGTGACAAGCACCTGCCCCGCCGTCACCTCGTCACCGGCCCATACCGCAATTGATGAAATCCTGGCGGTAATCAGAGGAGAAATCACTGTTTCGACTTTGGCGCGAAGCGTGCCGGCCGCCTGCTCGAACAGAGGTTCCCTGGTAATCTTCACGGTAAATGCCTGGCCGGTACCGGCCGCAGGCACCACTTGGCTGAAATCTATCGGAATTTTCTCCTCAAAGAACCCTGCCAGATAAGCCATGACACCACCCAGCAGTACCAGAGCAAAAATAATTCCCAGTATTTTCAATGCAGCTTTCACACTTGGATATCCCTTCCCGGAGGCAGTCCATGCCCCGTTTTGCTGGCATACACCAGGCTGTAGAGAACCGGAATCACAAACAGCGTAAACAGGGTGGAGGCGGAAATCCCGAAAATGATGGCCCAGGCCAAACCGTTAAAAATCGGATCCAGCGTGATCACCATATTGCCGAGCAGGGTGGTACCCGCCGTCAGAAAAATAGGACGCATGCGTACCGCTCCCGCTTGCAGCAAGGCCTCCTGTAAACTTTTGCCTTCACGCAGTGCCATGTGAATAAATTCTATCAATATCAGTGAATTACGAACTACGATACCGGCCAGGGCAATCATCCCGATCATGGCCGTGGCTGTAAAGAGGACCGGATTGGAAAAACCGTCCACCACCCGTTCACCGAGCTGGTTGAGCAGCCAAAATCCCGGCATGATGCCGATGACGGACAGTGGTATGGCCAGCATGATGATAAAGGTGGTCGCGGACAGACCCGTTTGGATGCGCAACACCAAGAATATACCCAGCAACGCAACGCCAAAAGCAATCCCCAGATCGCGGAACACCCGCAAAGTAATCTGCCACTCCCCTTCCCCGTTCCAGACCACTTTTATATCATCAGGCAGCGTCCACGGCAGGCCTCCACCTGAGCTAAAGTAGGTGCGCCCCTTCAGGGACAAAGCCTGGAGATTGGCAGTATCTGTATTCATATCGCTGCTGACATCCAGTACGATCTCGGCCGGTGGTCGTCCAACCACTTCCGCAAAAACATAGACAACCGGTCGAAGATTCTTGTGATAGATGGCCTTGTCCTGCACGGACCATCGCATCTCACCGAGCTCGGCCATAGAAACAATCGGCTGGGGTGCGTCACGAAGGCCTGATTTTTCTCGAATCTTCATAATCCCCGGCCGGCCCTTAATATGCAGGGTGGACAGGGCACGGGGGGAGCTGCGAATATCTAGGGGCAGTTGCAACACCACCGGCAGCGGGTTGACCTCGCTGGGGATTTGCATAAACCCTGCGACCAATCCCTGGTTGGCCAAATGGAGGGTTTGGGCAATATCCTGGGTCCCGATCCCTGACAAGGCCGCTTTTTCTCTGTCCGGTACAAATGTTTTCTTAGGCCGATTATCTTCGACGGAGGTGTCGACATCAGCCACGAACGGCTCTTGCTTAAAACGTCGTTCCAGCACCCTTGCAGCTTGCTGCAAGGCAGTGTAAGGCGTCGCCTTTGATCCGTAGAGTTCCACGGTTACCGTCGAGATCACCGGGGGTCCCGGCGGCACTTCCACCAATTTTATGCGGGCATTGAAGCTTTGAGCGATAGCCTCTAAATTACGACGAATGCGAAGCAATATGGCATGGGACTGCTGGG
Organism: Deltaproteobacteria bacterium; assembly: GCA_024277475.1. Next base: position 11,672 of record JAJRVC010000127.1, on the reverse strand, counting down.
ATCGGCGCTGACGTTCGGCAACAGTTACGCGGATATCGGCATAGTAGGCGCCCCGTCTCAGATAATAATGCCGCACCATGCCATTAAAATCCATGGGGGACGGCACTCCCACAAAAGCCGTGTAATCCCGCACTTCAGGAACGGCACTCAAATAAGTGCTGAGTGCGCTGACCACGCCTTGGGTTCGCTCGAGAGTGGTGCTTTCAGGCATATCGATCATCACCTGGAACTCATCCTTGTTATCATAGGGCAGCAACTTGAGCGGAACCAGGCGCAGAACCGGCAATATCATGGAGGCACCAAACAACACCAGCACAATCCCTAAAAAAATCCACGATCGCAAACGGGTGTCAAGCAACGGCTTCAGCAACCATGCATATACCCGGTATAATCCGGTACGCGTAATGTCGTATCCGGAATTTCCGCCGGAGGGTTTAAGGAATTTATAAGCAAGCCATGGAGTTACCAGAAAGGCAACCACGGTGCTGATGGTTACACTGACCGGGACATTGAACGCCATCGGTGCCATATAGGGTCCCATCATACCGGTGATAAAACGTAAAGGCGCAAAGGCCACGATGATGGCGATGGTGGACATGATCAAGGCCCCTTTGATTTCCTTCATAGCCAGAATCACGCTGAGGCGTCGCGGGTGTTTTCCCATTTGCAAATAGCGCTCGATGTTATCCACGCCGGTGATGGGATCATCGACCAGCAGGCCCAGAGCCAGGATAAGGGCGAAAAGGGTCACCCGGTTGATAGTATAGCCGGCATACAAATCCAAGGCCAACGTAATGCCGTAGCAGATCGGAACTGCCAGACCCACCACCAGGGCAGCGCGCCAGCCCAAAAATATCCCGATAAAAACCGTGACTGTCAGCATCGCTACCAAAAGACTGGAAACGAGATTATTGATCTTGTCATCGGCCGTCCGGCCGTAGTTTCGAATGATGCGGTAGTTGACTTCCGGTGGAAAAATATCGTGTTTAAGCTTTGCAAAATAATCCTCGACTTCTTCAGCCACCCAGACGGCATTGGCACCTTTTATCTTGGCGATGGATATGGCCACGGCCGGGTAGGTATCGGGATTCTTCTGTTGCAGGTCCGAGGCCGGCCCAAAACCAATCCAGGTGTAACTGGTCGGCTCGGCAGGACCATCGATGACACGAGCGACATCATCAAGATATATGGGAACGCCGTCGACGACATTGATCACCAATTTTCGGAGTTCCCCGGCGCTGTGGATGAAGTCTCCGGCCTCAACCACAATATTCCGGTCCAGAACCTGAACATCGCCGGCCGGCAGCAGTTTGTTGGAGATATCAATGGCCCATGCCACCTCCAGCGGTGTTGTCTGCCGTGCCGCCAAAGCTTCCGGATCCAGCTCAACTCGAATTTGTCTGGGACGTCCCCCCGTTACCTCAATCCTGTTTGTATCTTTAATAGACTGCAGGTCATGATCGATCTCCTCGGCCAATCGGCGCAGTTCGTGATCACCGGTCAATCCGGGGTTATCACTCCATAAAACTGCCACCACAATGGGGATATCATCAACCTCGATGGGTTTGACCACCCAGGACCGGACGGCGGCCGGAATTCGGTCGATCTGGGAAAATACTTTATTGTAGATTTTGACCAGGGAATCTTCCCGGTCCTCTCCCACAAAAAATCGCACCGTCACCACACATTGGTCAGGGCGGGACATCGAGTAGACATACTCGACGCCATCGATTTGATGGAGAAGTTTTTCCAGCGGCGTGGCAATTTGGCGCTCCACCTGTTCGGCACTCAGTCCGGGTGCTGTCACGAACACATCTGCCATGGGCACAACAATCTGAGGCTCTTCCTCACGCGCCGTAATCATTAAGGCTACAGCACCACCGACAAACGCAACGAGCAGCAGGAGCAACGGCAGGGGTCCCTCCATGGTAGCGCCAAGCAGACGTGATAACCAATCGGACTTTTGGGTTGTGGGCTCTGTCATATCAGGTTAGAATTGGCTCAGTTTAAGCAGGAAATATATCAAGATGTTTGACTATGACAAAAATAATACCCCGTGTCAATCAGCCAGTCCTGTATGGCGCAAGCGTAACCCGTGAAAGTTTACAAAAATTGGCGTTTACCCCTGTATGGGATTTATACAACGGCGGCTTTATCAGCTAGTGTACCAGTGTCGCAAATAGGCCCCGGTACGGGGGGCTGCTGTTGGATTTTTTGCCAGATCGGAACGTAGTTGTTGCAAATCATCGCCCACGTCCACATCGTACCACTGCGGCAGCCGATACACCTTCAACTGCAGGCGGCGGCAGGCACCAAGGGTCTGGGAAATTACCTGATCACTGCTCCATGCAATATTTTCAAACAATTCCGGCTGCAACTGTTTCATTCCGATAAGATAATAGCCCCCGTCATGGCCCATCCCCAAAGAAACGTCATAATACTTCAACTGCCGGAAGGCTTCTTCCAAGTAAGGCAGGGGCAGGGTCGGACCGTCACTGTTCATTACCACCACTTTTCGGTAGCCGTGCTGAAAGCGGTCGGCCAGGGTGTTGGAAAGACGCTCTCCGAGATCAACCCCTTGTTGTGGTATCAGGCGGAAGCCATCGGGCACAAGGTTTTCGAAATAGGAACGCGCACCGACCGGAGCGTAAGCCATACAGTGCTCAACGTCTTGAACCCGGGCGGCCAACTCCAGTGTATCCAGCATCAGGCAACGATAAAATTGGGCGGCTTCCTGCGGTGTAAAAGGCGGGCACAGACGGGTTTTGGTGAACCCGGGTTCGGGCTTTTTGGCGACCACGATCAACGAAGCATCCATCGGTACTCCAACAGTCCAATATAAACCAGTTACAGGACGGCCCCTACTGCCCTCCAGTGTGGTTCATCGCCGGACTTCTACTTTACCGTCTAAATAATTTTTAACCTCGGCAATGGAAATCTCTCTGCGGTGGAAAATACCGGCAGCCAGGGCCGATTCTGCTTCGGTAGCGGTGAAGACTTCATGGAAATGTTCAACCCGGCCGGCACCGCTGGAAGCAATAACCGGAATTGAAACAGCCGTTGCAACCGCATTGATGAGTTCGATGTCAAATCCCAGATTGGTTCCATCCCGATCGATACAGTTAAGCAGAATTTCCCCGGCACCCAGCTTTTCACAAATACGGGCCAGGGTAACTGCATCCAGATCCCTGCCTTCCCGGCCGCCGTTGATGGTACACTGATACCAGCAATACCGTTCACCGCCGGGCCCCGGTACGGCAGTTTCAATGACGGCATGATTGACCTCGTCGGCAGAGTTTACATAAATCTTGCGCGGGTCAACAGAAATGACCACCGCCTGGTTTCCGTAAATCCGGGATATCGCCTCAATGGAGGTTCGTCCGGTTCGACGTCCGGTTCGAAGATAGGCTTCAGCAATCAAAACGGCATCACTTCCAATGGAGACCTTGTCCGCCCCGGATCTGAAGTATTCGGCGGCAACTTCCAGGGCATCGTACTTGTGTCCATCCTTATCCACGTAGTCACGGATCCCGCCCCCGATAGTCAGTGGTACAAATACATTTTTCGAAGTCTGTCTTAATACTTCGAGCATCGGCATGTCTTCCGGGGGAAAATCCCTGAAACCCGTAATGTTGAGAAAAGTGATCTCGTCCGCACCTTCCGCATAGTATCGCTGTGCCAGTTCAACCGGTTTGCCTAGATTCCGGACGTCTCCGTCTTGCCTTACATCGTATTGATCACCCTTGGTGACCACCAGATCGCCCTGATCGTTTGCACGGACATCCAGACAGGCAATGATCCGTTTAGCGAGTGTCGTAGTAATAGACCCTGTCGGTATCGGGCGGGTCGGTTCTACAGTTGTTTTAATAAAATTCCGCAAAATAACGAGCCCGGCCCGACCGCTTTTCTCCGGGTGAAACTGGGTGGCAATGATATTTCCCTTTTGAATGCTGCTGACGAACTCGCACCCGTAGTCGGTTGTCGTCAGTATAACCGAGGCATCATCGGCCACCACATGGTATGAATGGACAAAGTAAAATTTGTCATCACTGCCGAGCCCGGAAAAAATCCGGGAAGTCTGTTTGAAGTTGAGGCCGTTCCAACCGATGTGCGGAACCGAAAGATCAATGACAAAACGTTTTACCGACCCGGCGACAAGACCGAGTCCGGTGACATCCGGGGCCTCCTCGCTGTGTTCAAACAGGGCCTGCAACCCGAGGCATATTCCCAGAAACGGCCGATTCGCTTGCAGATAAGCCGTTAAGGGCTCAACGTATTTTTTTTCCTGCAGAATGCGCATCATATTTCCGAAAGCACCCACCCCAGGAAAAACAAGCTTTTCAGCGGCCAGGATATCCTGGCCGCAGGCAACAATTTTGACCGTCTCCCCCAGGCTTTCGATGGCATTGATGACGCTTCTGACATTACCTGCGCCGTAATCCAGCAAAGTTATCATTTTTTACCTTTAAATCAATTGGCCGAGATAACCAGGATGTCTTTTAAAAACTATGCCGATGATCCATCAAACCAAAGTTGTGTCCTATGATTTCTTTACATGTATCAGTATCTCCGCTAAAGATCAAATCACCGTCTTCTTGTTCAGCGATAGAGATGCTTATGTTCTATCCATCAAGTTTTAGAAACCGAGATCGCATTTAATGAATTTTCTATTAAATCGGAAAGGAGATTATTATGGCAATCAAGATTGTAATCAAAAGACAATTTAAAGCCCATACCGCCGAAAAGGCTTTTGCGTTGTTAAATAAATTCCGCCATGATGCCATGAATCTACCCGGATACATTTCGGGGGAAACCTGGGTAAATCATTATGACCCCTGCAGCATAACGGTGGTTTCCACGTGGCAGACGGTGGAAGACTGGATCCGCTGGGAAGAGAGTGATGAACGTGTGGCCAACGAGGAAAAGCTGGAGTGTCTGCTGGAAAACCGAACTAAATTCGAAGTGTATGATCTGGGAATGTTGCCCGATAAGTGAAGGAATAATAATTGCGGATTGACTCCGGCTATATTATTGATTAAAAAGAATTTCAAATTTAAAAGGAATGTAATACGCTATGTGCAGATTACTGGGGATTTACGGTCAGGTCGATTTCTGGCAGGAAATTGCCCTGGGATTCCGCCGACAGGCGGAATTCGGCCACATCCCTCCGGTTGAGGACATGGAACCCGGCCACAAGGCGGGATGGGGTATGGCCGGATCCAACAGAGATAAGACCGCGATGGTTCCGATAATCCGTCGGCTGGGTTCGGCCCTGGAATCAGAACGTTACCGGCAAGCGCTAACCGCCATGGACCGGGTGCCAGATGTCTTCCTGGGGCATTTACGTAAAGCCAGCGACAACATCCCTGTTACCCAGGCCAATGTACATCCGTTTTTCCACGACGGCTGGGCGTTTATCCACAACGGTACCGTCTACGGTGCCGAAGCTCTTCCCAGGGATATATCTTTGATATCCACTTCGGACGATTCCGATACCGAATATTTATTTCATTACCTTTTAACCGCAATAACGGCCCATTCCAACAATAAAAAGATAGGTGAAACACTGGCAATAGCCGTTTCTTCCCTGGCGGCGGATTACACAGCCGTGAACAGCATGTTAAGCAACGGTGATGACCTGTATATCATCTGCCGATATAAGACATGGGGAAGCTATTACACGCTTCATTATTATGCCCTGCCCACAGGTGTCATCATATGCTCGGAGCCTATTGAGTCAAGCCGCTTAGATCCGGCCCGCTGGAACCGGCTTGCCAATAATTCACTGCTGAGGATTCATGGCAGCCCTCCGAGAATCGATAGAATACCAATCGCGAATACTTCCTAACCGGACAAGCCGGAGAATATTTTGTATTAGACTTGACGAAGCTAACGCTTTTCTCCCAAATATGCATCCCAAATTCAGTTCAGAGACGAAAACGGAACCCTGAACCTGCGAACGCCTACCCGAAGTCTTATACAAACGGTGGGAAATACACTGAAAAGATGGTTGCCACCGATTGGTGACACCCCGAACCGTCTTTGCAATGGGGACATCTGCTGATAATTCCGGGACAGGTGTCGCTATCTTTCGGTATAAAAGGACAGCGGTACGATTCCAGGCCGATCTTAAAATCATAACGTTCGGAGAAAATCTTCATACGCAGCAGATCCGTCCCTTTGCCGCCAGCATTGAAGTCAAAAGGTCTTTTGCTCGAATAGTCCATTGTCTCCTGGGTGGTAAAAAAACCTTCAAAAATTCGAGTTTTATTTTCTTTTGTAATTCCGACCCCAAAATCACGCACTTCCAGCAAAGTTCCCTTTTCTTGCCTTTTCACAACTACCTCCAACTTTCCCTCGTCCGGCGTATTTTCGATGGCGTTTTTTATCAGACCATCAAATACTTTTCGCAGGGGATCCGGCGGTATCGATATGGGCGGACTGACACCCAAGCGGGTTATAATATCAACCTGGCGATGGGCAAAATAAGGCTTAAGGAACTCCAATCTTTTGATAACAAAGGTATCCAGTTGAATTGCCTCGGCAATCAGTTCCCCAGTGCCGCCGATACGATAGGTCTCCTCAATGCGTTTCTTGATGCGCTCAACGACTTTACCCTCCCCGATTTGTTCGGCAATCAACGCCTCCAGTTCATCAGCACACTGGTCCAACAGGTGGGACAGTACCATGCGGGCTTTATCAGTTTTGTCCTGCATAATGTCATCAATCTGATACTGCATCTCCAGCAAACGATCGAGGTTCTTACGAGCTCTTGCAAGGGTGGGCAGCCAACTTTCCCGGGGTAAAGTTTTCAGTCTTTTTTCCAGTATGACCAAAGAGGTGCGTAGAACCGCTATCGGGGTTTTCAGTTCATGGGATAGGTGATTTATCACTTTGTCTTTGGCCCGGTTTAAGCTTGAAACCTCCATGTAAGCCTTTTTTAGTTCCGTGGAAAATCTGGCATTCTCTATCGACAGGACCACTGTTCCCGCCAGCATACTCAAAAGCTCGACATCGGACTGATCAAAGCCGCCTTCTTTTTTGTTGACGGCGCATAAAGTTCCGATAATACGCCCGTGGCTTCTCAATGGTACCAGCAGCAGATTGCGGGTCTGGTACCCTAGCTTTCGATCACGTTCGATATGAATTTCAGAGTCCTCGGTGATGTCGTTCAAAATGACCGGTTTTCCGCTCCTGATAACTTTGCCCGCAACCAGCTCATCCATGGAAAACCGAACCTCTTTCGCCCGCTGCTGGGTAGCCGTATCATCATAGGCGGCCCCGCGTAAAAAAAGTTCCTGACGCTGTTCATCAAGCAGGATGACCACTCCGCCTTCGGTGACCATCAACTCCTTGATAACACCGCTCACATAATCCAACACCTCAGGCAGCTCAAGGTATTCGGGCAGTTCCATGCTGATCCGCAGCATGGCCTCGTTATTTCTGGCAATACGTTTCACCCGGGTGATATCTCTGAGAATCACCAGCACTCCGGCCGGCTCACCGTTGGCATCCGAAAAAACCGAGGCCCTCCAGACCACATCCAGAATTCGACCGTCTTTAGTGAGACGTCTGGTTTCATATCGACGGATCACCTTTTCTGCGAGAAGTTTTTTAATATGCTCCCGGGTTTCGGCTTCCAGATCTGCCGGTACGTAAGAAATCCGCTTTCCTCCCAATTCCTCCAGGGTCCAGCCGAAAGTTTCTGTGAAAGCAGGATTCAGGTACGTGACCAGGCTGTCCACGTTGAATACGAGAATGGAATAGGGGGCAAAATCAAGCAGGGTCCGAAAGCGCCTCTCGGATTTCAGGCATGCTTCCTCGGCATGCTTGCGCTCGGAGATGTCCTGAAGAGTTTCCAGAGCACCGAACACGTTTCCCTCGCAATCCGTTAAAGGGGCAGCCGTGAAAAAAAGCCATTTGCCTTTTTCACCGATATCCGCAAAAAAATCCTCCGCTTCATAGGCCCCTTCTTTCACCAGAGATCTTTGAAATTTACCATGGTAGTAGCCGGCAATCTCCTCTTGGGAGGCACCATCCACGATAAAGTCGGCCATCGTGGGTCTGGCAGCGGCATAAAACACCTTCCAGGGATCGCTGGTGCCGACGATTTCATCGACAGTAATGCCGGTCAGATTCTCCATGGCCGTGTTGTAGTGGGTAACGACATGGTCGTTATCAATAACAAAGGTGGGAATGGGAATGCTTTCGATAATCTGGACCAACCGCTCCTGAATTCGCCATAAGACCGCTTCTCTTTTCCTGTGTCTTATATCTGCTTTTTGCAGTGAGTCGATTTTTTTTTCCAATTCTTCATAGGTTGGCTTTTGACCCATTCGTTACAACCCTCCAATACTCGGTATCCCAATCCAACATTCCCTATTTATTTTGAATACCTGATCTCGCTCAAACCAAAACAAAATATTAATGAATGGCTGACTATTGTCCCAACTGCTCCAGCATTTTGCAATAGGCCTGCTGCCCGTGTTCGAAAATTCTTCAATGATGCTCACCAGCCATTTTTTGCCATTTTTGCCCTATAAAATACCCCACTAAAATATGAAAATCAATGCAGAATAGATGCTTTGAATCTCCCGATTTATCGATAAATTACAAATCAAACAGATATGTGCCTGATTTAAAAATAGAAAAGGGCAGAGCCGTTTCGGCTCTGCCCTCTGGCGTTTCGTCTTAAAATAATTGTAACGCTAATACACTATTTCAAATATTGAATTACCTTTTAATGCGAGTACTATCTCCGGTATTTTGATCCATGCTTTTTGGAAAAATGTTTGAATTTTTGTTTCCAGTACCTCCTGAAAAAGTCTTCTTTCTTTTTCTTTTCCAGGGTCCTGATTGTTCCCGAGCCCTCGAATTCTATCCAGGCACCCTTGCGCAGCATATCTCCCTGTACCATCAATCGGGTGTTTTCTGAAGGAATTTTTATTTCCCGGATAAGGTCCTGCCGATCAAATCTTACCGTCAGGGCCCTTCTTGTCCTGAAAAATCTCTTTATTATTTTAGCAAAAAAACCGTGTCCATAATCAGAATACGCACAGGTTCGGGATCCGTCCTCCAACACAATACAAACGCTGGGGTCGTCGATTTTTCTCGCGTCGTAACCGGCAGGCAGTCTGATGGTTGCCCTGATCCATTTGCCCCTGCCGTTCAAATAAAGCGTGTAAGGTTTAAACTGAATTGTTGCCGCTACCGGCAGAGCGTTAACCTCCGCTTGGACACTGTCCGTGGCGCCTTTTTCATCAGTGACTTTTAGCGTCACGGTGTATTTGCCGACATCATGATAGATATGCGATGGCGCAACCTCATCGGTATCGCCGCCGGTCCCGGGCAGGCTTAACGCAGGGGTAACCCCGGTGATCATGTTTCCGTCGCCGAAATCCCATGCATAGTTTATAATTTGGCCGTCATCGTCGTAGGATGCTGAACCGTCAAATACGATTTCCTCCCCGACGGTGACCTCCAGATACATGGGATCAACGACGGCAACCGGCTCTTTATTCAATTCCGGAGGTGGTGCGGATACGGCATTGCGCTCTCCACTGGTACCTCCGCCATAAATAACCGGATCGGCGAAAGAGCCGTCACCGTTGCCCAGCAAAATGGCAACCTCTGAACCGGCCAAACCAAAATTTGCAGCAACCAGATCCTGATTTCCGTCACCGTTAAAGTCATAGTTATCGATCGGTGAAATGTTCAGATCATACTCATAACCGGCCAGCCATTCAAACGTGCCGTCACCGTTGCCCCTGTATATATCCAGATAGTCATAATATGCCGCTGCAATATCCACATTACCGTCTCCGTCAAAATCCGCCGCTGCAACTCCGTAATACGGAACATAATTTTCATCAGCATCCTTCCGGCCTTCAAAAGTAAGTGTTGTAAAATTTCCGTGACCGTCACCAAGATTAACAAAGAAGGGTTCACCGGAATACTGTCCACTGGGAAACGGGGCAATGACAAAATCGGCATGCCCGTCGTTGTTAAAATCGGCTGCATCCGCACCGGCCGACAACAGGGGCGCCGCCTCTTTTAATAGTAGCGGATCTGTGGCCGGATCCGAGCCGGGACCTGTAAATCCCAAGGCACCATCGCCCAAGTACAGCCCGCAATTAAAGCTGAAATAATACGACATGACAAAATCTAAGTTGCCGTCCTCATCAAAATCGGCAACCGCCATGTCCATGGGTAAATACCCTGTTGACCATCCCGCAACAATGACCGGTGATGCAAACTGATTGTCCGGACCGATCTTTTTAAAAAGAAAAATATCACCGCCACTTTTGCCGTCGCCTATTATATAGTCAAAATCACCGTCATTATCAAAATCACCCAGACCGTTACCATAACTGTTATATTCAACCTCGCGTTCACTCATTGGCTGAAGGCCGTCATCACCCATTAACAGAAAATCTTCTTGAACCGAAAATGAACCGTCCCCATGGCTGACCATGTAGTTGGCTTCTCCATTGCGATCTGCCGAGACGACAAACACTTCATTTCCGGCAGACACTGTCGCTGAAAATGAAACAAAAAAAGCGACACATGCGATGAAACTGACCATCTCCCTGGATACTGGTTTCATGTTTCCTCCTCCTTTTTTTGAATCCTCCGTCCCGGAATGCTTCTTCCCCCCGGAATAACATCGAAGCATCCCTGCAAAATGTTTCAAATGATGATATTGTTAGGCATTTCCTCCTATTTACATATTAATTTTGTTGTCCCGCCACGCGCCCGTCAATTGATTGCAAAACTATCGGGGCGCCCTCATCCGAAATTAATAACCAATAAAGCAAGTTACAATAAATATGCCAAACAGAATAAGTGTGATATATTGCTAACTTTTCATAATGAATTCAACGGGATTCTATTTTATCCGGCGGCAAAGCGCCAACCCGAAAAATACGAATTTGCCGTTTTTTGTCAGTTGAAAGTTACATTTTTCGGTAAGATCCACTAAATAGTAACTTGGGGAAAAAGCATAATAGTTGACTTCAAAAAAGAGGGTGTGCTAAAAAATTACATCATTCATACCCAACCCGGACAAACCGAAAAATATTTTAGCACAAAAAAGTCGTAGATCCGCCTTGGAGGGCAAAGAATTCACAATTAAGACTCTAAGGAAAAAGGCGGGGCTGGAATGGACGCAACTTCTGCCCCGACGGGTAATCAGCGACCACCAGCAGAGCTGGGGGTATGAGGATGGCCCCTGGAAGGGGCCGGGCCACCTCTGCTGGTAGTCGCTGATTTTTTAAATTCGAAACTCTGTACGGCGGAAAATTAAGGTTAAACAAGCCACATCGAGGTTAAACAAGCCACATTATGGAAGATATTAAAAACACTCAAGTTTCTCCCTTCAACGAAGCCTGCCGGAAAATCTTGTTTGAGCGTCCCGAAGCGATCGGAGTTGCTTACAAGGTATTGGATTGCGGTTGTGCATTGCTCTGTGGGACGTCAGCCGGGGGCGATCCGGCAGGAACCCTGCAACACATTTCCGGTCAACCCGTCAAAAAGGGGAATACACCCCCCATCTGCCTTAAGTGTAAAAAAGACAACGGCTTAGGCCGAGTGGTCTGGGATGGAATTTATTGGCCCGGTTCTCAAAATGAATGGCCGGATAAAGATTTGAGGATTTCAATCGGTCGAAATAT
>JAJRVC010000126.1 GCA_024277475.1 Deltaproteobacteria bacterium | reverse complement strand
GGAAATTGAGGATTATTAATTCGGATGCACTACCCCCAGCCCCTCTTGGGCAAAGAGAGACCTTTCAAGCAACCCCCTCTATCCCCCTTATCAGGGGGAATTATTAAAATATCCCTATCCAGAAGCTTGAGTGTGTTCGTATCGTAGAAAAGGAATAGACCTATTACCAGCGGCGGTTCGCCGCTAGCGGGGGCTGGCGGCTATGTTGCCGCCGTCGATGGTGATGATGCTGCCGGTGGTTTTTTCTGCGAGAGCGAGATTGAGGAACCCTTGCGCCACATCGATGTCATACACCTCTTGCTGTAACAGGTTGGATTTGAAATAGTCATCTGCGGAGAGGCCTCGTGCTGATGCGCGTTCATTGAGAACTTCTTCTGAAAAAAGCGCGGTGCGAATGCGATCGGCATTGATGGCGTTGGAGCGGATTCCATACTGGCCGTAGTCGAGCGCGTATTGTTTGGTCAAGGCCACCACGGCGGCTTTCGGAAGCGCATAGGGTCCAAAATCTTTTCCCGGATTGAACGCCGCCTTCGATGCGTTGAACAATAGCACGCCGCCGGTTTTCTGGATCATAAACAGACGCACCGCTTCGGAGGCCAACACCTGATGCGCAAAAAAGTTTAACTCAAAACTCTGCCGCAAGGTTTTCATATCGACCGTGCCTATCGCACCCTGCACGGCGTTGCCGGCGTTGGATATCAAAAAGTCCACACCCCCGTAGTTGGCGACCACCTCTGCGAACGACTGTCTCACCGCATCTTCATCGACCACATTCAATACCTGCGCGGTGACACCTGTTTTTGATTTTTTGCGAATCGCATCTGCGGCTTCATTGAGTTTGTCACTGTTCAAATCTGCAAGATATAGATTTGCCCCCTGCTCGGCAAACAGTTTTGCGGTTGCCAGACCGATACCCGATGCCGCGCCGGTAATATAAGCCACCTTGCCCTGCAGGGGCGGGGCTTTGCTCTTCCCCAACTTCGCCTGTTCGAGGGACCAGTACTCCATATCAAACAGATCATCGGATTTTAACGGCGCGTACTGCCCTACGGAACAGGATTTATGGATGATGTCTATGGTGTGCTGATAAATATCTGCGGAGATTTTTGTTTCTTTAACGGTCTTGCCGATGGTGACGAGACCCAGTCCTGCGACCAGTAAAACCCGGGGCAAGGGGTCCAGCTCCGTTTTATCAACGCCTTTTGCGTCTTTATTGGTTTTAAAATATTGATGATAGTTTTCGTAATAGGTTTCTAACGCGGAGGCCACTTCTTCGCGCAACATATCTTCGTCTTGCCATTGTTTCAAATTTAATAAAAGCGGTTTCTGCTTGGTACGAATCACATGATCGGGAGTGGCAGTACCCACTTGCGACCAGGTGCTACATTCTTCGCTGGATGCAAATGCTTTGGCCTTCTCATCTTTTCTATGATGGACGACCCAGGATTTCCCGGACTGTAGCCCGTATAATCCCCGTAAAACAGGAGCCAATGCGTTCAGAAGATTTCTTTCACCGGCGTTGAGGATGGGGTTTTCAAGCGGGGTTAATGCTTTAGGCAGATTTTTGGCAATATATTCTTCGGCTTTTGTCACCGCATGGATGTGCCGGTCATAGCTTTCTTTGGCGGTAGCACCAAACGTGAACAGGCCGTGATTGATGAGGAGCAGGCCTTCCACGTTCGTATCTTTTTCATAAACCTCTGCAGAAGCTTTGGCTAAAGCAAACCCCGGCATGATGTAAGGGACAATTCCGATAGTCTCCCCAAAAATCTCGCGGCATATTTTTTTCGCATCCGGTTGATTGGCGATAATGAGGCTGGCATCGGCATGAGAATGATCGATGAACTTATGTGGCAAAAAAGCGTGCAACAGGGTCTCAACAGAGGGGTTGGGGGAAGAAGCATCAAGAAGATGCGTCCGCTGTTCGTTGACCATATCTTCATCGCTCAGGGAATCCAGCTCTCGCAGTTTGACAAGATGGTCGAGCAGAACGCCGGGAAGCCCGGCAGGGGCCAGCGTATCCAGATCCCAGCCACTGCCTTTGACATAGAGAACATCGACTTCTTCATTCACTTTATTTATCGTTCTGGATTTTACAGAGGTATTGCCGCCGCCGTGAAGCACCAGCGAGGGGTCTGCCCCGATCAGGCGTGATGTATAGACACGAAGAGCGATATCTTCATGGACATCCTTGTATTGTTCAATCGCGGCCTCGGCCGACGAGTCTTTCCATTTGTTTTCCATTATTATTCCTTAATTAATTGCCGCAGACATCCACAAATAAAGACAAGATTTCAGTCGGATTTCATAGTTTGAGGAAAAGAATTTCGGCAAGAAAAATCATTTCATACTTTCTAACTCATTGTTTATCATAATTTTTCGGGGCGGTCAAAAAAGGGTCTTTGTGTTTTATTAAATTCCTGCTACAAAGCGGGCTGAATTGAAACTTTTTATGTGTTAAAGTCCGCAAAATGCTTGCTCAAATACATGTAACATTCAAGGAAGGTGTACTCGATCCACAGGGGAAAACCGTCCACCATGCGTTGAACGATTTAGGTTACGATGAAGTGCTGGATGTACACATCGGCAAGTATCTGGAAGTCAAACTCGACTCTGTTTCTGGAGAAGAAGCGGAAATTCGAGTACGGGAAATGTGCGAGAGGCTCCTTGCAAACACAGTTATCGAATCCTTCCGTTTCAAACTTGTCTCCACTGAATAAAACCCACTAACTGAATCGGTCCAACATGAAGTGTGGCATAGTTGTTTTTCCCGGATCAAACTGCGATCACGATTGCTACCATATCCTTAAAAAAATCCTCAATCAGGAAACCCACTGGCTGTGGCATAAGGACGAGGTCGAGTTGGACTCGTTTGACCTCATCGTGCTTCCCGGCGGTTTTTCATATGGCGATTATCTTCGCGCCGGTGCAATCTCCCGGTTTTCGCCGATCATGAATTCTGTTATCCGTTTTGCAGAAAATGGCGGCAAAGTTCTTGGAATTTGTAACGGTTTCCAAATCCTTCTCGAATCCGGTCTCTTGCCCGGTGCTTTGATGCAGAACCGCACACGAAAGTTTATCTGCAAAAATGTATTTGTCCGGGTTGAATCCACAAGCACCCCGTTCACTCAAAAATGCAACGATAAACCGGTTCTGGAAATTCCTATCGCGCATCATCAGGGCAGTTATTATATCGACCCACACTCCTTAAGCGATCTGGAAGAAAAGGGCCAGATTCTTTTTCGCTATTGTGATGCAAAAGGCGAACTTTCTGAATCGAGCAACCCCAATG
>JAJRVC010000125.1 GCA_024277475.1 Deltaproteobacteria bacterium | reverse complement strand
CCGCCGAAAACAACGGAATGAACAGCTCCGAGCCGCGCACTGGCCAACATGGATATAAGGGCCTCGGGTATCATCGGCATGTAGATCAATATCCGATCTCCTTTGGAAATACCTTCAGCCGCCAGAACCCCGGCAAACCGGGCGACTTCATCCCGTAACTGGTTATAGGTGTATTTCTTAATTGTCTGAGTAACCGGGCTGTCGTATATCAGCGCATTCTGATCTCCACGACCGTTTTCGATGTGAAAATCCAGGGCATTGTAACAGGTATTGACCACGCCGCCGCTAAACCAGCGGTAAAAAGGCTTGTTGGTGTCATCGAGCACTTTGTCCCACTTTTTATACCAGTGACAATCTTCCGCAGCCGCGGACCAAAAACTATCCGGGTCCTGAATGGACTGTTGGTAGGCTATATCATAAGGATTGGTCATGTCTATCCTCCTTTTTGATCCTTTACCTGCTGCTGTAAAAACTCCAGGTGTTTGCGAATACCTTTGTCGGTATTGGGCTCGTTGCTGAAAAGGCGTTTCACGAAACCCGGCGGATCATCAATTTTTGGGTCCAATTCAAGCCCTTTTTCATAGTCCGCAATAGCTTTTTTATTTTCTCCCAGATGGCTGTATGCAACGGCCCGGTTCACATAAGCATTGGCAAGAGCGGGATCGAGCTCAATGGTTTTATCGTAGTCCCGGAGAGCCTCGCGATATCGCTGCATGGTATTTAAGACATTGGCTCTGCCCAGGTATCCACCGGCACGGTCGGGTTCCAGTTTTATGGCACGATTAAAATCGTCCAGGGCCTTTTCAGGTTTGTTTAGATTCAGATGGGAAACACCGTCCATGATGGCATTGTCAAAGTCCGAGGTCCCCAGGCCGCAACCCGCAAGTCCTAGCGCAAATAGGATAAAAAAAATAACAGGCTGTTTCATTAATGATAATCTCATAAAAAGTCTAAATTCTCGAATTTTGACCTTTATAATCTATTCTATTGAAATTATTAAGTGTGAAATTTTATTTTTGTGTTTTTTGTGCCTTTTTGCGGCCACATCATTCAATAGTATTTTATTTTTTCCCTGGTTTTTCGATTAGACCGGTCGTTTTTTTCCGGCGGCTGGGCTTACACCTGAAACTAAAAATACTGGATATTTAACCTAAAATCAAGTTATCACCCAAATCCGCGATGAACCAAAATTAACTATCCGGGGGGGAGGCGGATTGGCCTCCCCCCCGGCTTTTGGATTGTTATTGTTTTCTTCTAGGGTGAGGACATTCCTCTGGAAGATTTCTCATCCACCGTCGGCTCTTCCTGGTAAATATCGTGTTTCAGGACATCGACTTCACCTGTGATGTTGGTCGACATTTCCAGCTTGTAAGCCAGAAACCACATCATGCAGATACCCAGTATCCACCAGATGATCTGCCAGATCCAGATAGACGGCATGCCATTGGCCCATTCAGCCGGTTTCAGCGGATCACCGAAGATGGTGTTGCCGATCACGGCGAAAGGTCCGATGGCAAACATGAACCAGCCAACAGTGATAATCCAGCCGATTTTAATGAGGTGTCGCTTGTCGGCCGGCAGACTGGCAAATTTCCGGATGAAAGTGTGATATTCCATTTTGCGCTTTTGTTCCTTACTGTCGGGCTGGGTAAAAAAGCTTACCAGAATGGCTACCGGCAGGTTGAACAGGATGCCCCATCCCGCGCAGTGGATCGTCAGCGGGTAAGCTCCCCAGGGGAGGCCGAGATTAAATTTGAAGGTCAGCGTTACCGCAATGATTCCGCATACCAGGCCGGTGACGATACCCTGACGGGTAAGCCAGGGCCAGTACAAGGTGGCGATCAGGGCCGGGTACATCATAAATCCGTAGGACACGGCCAGGCCACCTAACATGACGATGGCGCCCGGTACGATGGAAGCAAAGACCAGGGCCGATCCGACCACAATCAACACGTTAATCCGACCCCACTGGGTTTGCCCGGTTTCGGTCATATCTTTTTTGATGAAGCGTTTGACAATGTCGCGGGTCAGCATGCCGCTGGCGGTGGAAATGTAGGCCGCGCCGGTGGACTGCATGGCTGCCAGGGCGCAAATGGCCAGCAGGCCCACGGCAAACGGGGCCGTCTTCGACATCAGGTGAATCAAGTACGGCACCAGGTTGGCCTGTTTACCGCCCACAAGATTGGCAAGGGGCAGCACGGTCTCGGCGCCTCCGGGATGATAGAGGGTCATTACCCAGCTGCCCATGGCCTGCATAGTGGTAAAAATAAACAGGGCAAAGCCGATTCCCAGGGTGGAGGCCCACACTTGTTGGAGCGGAAAGGGCCTGGGATTCTTATTGGCAAAGGCCCACATGGAAAATGCCGGAGAGGCGTGAATCCCCATCAAGGCAAACATGTAGGTTAAAATCATAACACCGGTCCAGACGCCGCCCACGGCTTTGCCGCCGGATGGCACCCACTGGATTACACCGGGTACGGCCACAAAATGGCTGTAGCCGGCGGGTGTAATTTTGAAAATAGCTTTTTTGTTGGCCAGAAAGATTTTGACGGCTCCCGGGTCCGCCCATTTGGGTATCTCCGCACCGCCGCTGTTGATCCAGGCAACTATATCACCATACTTGGACGTCATGGAATCCCAGCCGCCGGCAAAATTGACCGCGATAAGTCCCAGGGAGACAATCCCCGCCCACAACAGGATGCACTGGGCTGTGTCCACATAAGCCACCGAGCGTAAGCCACCCAAACCGACATACAGCGTCACCACCATGGCCAGCATCCACATGCCGACGTTGACCGAAAACAGGCCGTCGGTTAAGATGTTAAACAAAACACCCGAAGCCCGCAGCTGGATTCCCAGATAGGGAACACTGAAAAACAATGCCACGATAACGGTTAGAATGCGCATGGCTTCGGAGCCGAAATAGGCTTGATACATCTCCCCCGGGGTGACGAAACCGTATCGTTTGCCCATCAGCCATTGCCGTTTCAGAAAAAGCACACCGGTGAACGGAATGGTGAGAACATAAAACGATGCATATCCATATGGGAGCCCGTCGCGCCATATCAGAGCCGGATGCCCCACAAAGGTCCAGCCACTGAACGATGTGGCCGTGGCTGCCAGAACAAATACCCAGATGTTGAGCTGGCGACCGGCAATAAAATAGTCGGTTCCTTTTTTGGCTATGAGATACCCGCGAACCCCTATGGTGATGCAGTATCCCCAGTACAGGAGAACGAAAAAGAATAGCCAGTATACATATGATCCCATTACTACTCTCCCTTCGCTAGTTAATAGTTAGAGCTATTTTTGCGCTTTTTGCGGTAATCCGCCCATTACGAATTACAACAGGCTAGTGTGAAGTGGTCTAAAGTGTCACAAGTCGTGAAATTCCGCTCGTCTTATATAAAAACGAAGCTCACTTTATCTCACTGGTCCGGCTTATCCGGTTTGGCTAAAAACTTTCATCCAATTCCTATGATAGTATTGCCGGGAGGGCATCACCTCCTTTTTTATCGGGCCGGATAAACTGGGTCGGCGTTGTCAATAATTTCTCAATTTACCGTGCTACCTCAAAGATTTGCCGTAAGCCTGATCATCCTGTATATCCTGTCCAATTTTTTGTTACGATTTCGCATCCGCCATCTTCTTAATTTCTTCGACAATGTCCGGGTTAGCCAGGGTGGTTACATCACCAACTTCCTTTTTATTGGAAATCGCCCCCAGCACCCGGCGCATGATCTTGCCCGAGCGGGTTTTGGGCATATCCGTGACGATCCAGACATTGCGGGGCTTGGCGATCTTGCCGATTTCCGTACTAATGGTGTCTGATATTTTTTGTTCCAGTTCCTTGGACGGCTCAAATCCGGGTTTAAGCGATACAAAAAGATCCGGTTCGCGGCCCTTGATTTCATGAGCTACCGGCACCACGGCCGCCTCGGCCACTTCGTTGACTACCAAGGCGGCAGACTCGATCTCTTTGGTGCCCAGCCGGTGCCCGGAAACGTTGATAACATCATCAATGCGGCCGAGAATACGGTAATAACCGTCTGCGGCCTCCACGGCGGCATCCCCGGTCAGGTAAGGCCAGTCCCGCCAGTCTTTACTATCCGGGTTTTTGCAGTAGCGGGCATAATAGGTCTCTACGAAGCGGTCACGATCGCCCCAGATGGTCTGAAATCCTCCCGGCCACGGGTTCTGGATGCAAATGTTACCGGCTTTACCGGCACCGGGAGGAATGACATTGCTTTCATCGTCATAGATAATGGGATGAATGCCCGGTACGGCAGGTCCGGCACTGCCCGGTTTCATGGGCGCGAGTGCCGGCAGGGAGCTGCAGAGAAATCCGCCGGTTTCAGTCTGCCACCAGGTGTCCACAATGGCGGCTTTGCCTTTGCCGACGGTATGGTAATACCATTTCCAGACTTCCGGCTCGATGGGTTCGCCCACGGTGGTCATGTGCTTGAAATTATAATTGTACTTGGCCGGCTCATCCGGACCGATTTTGCGCAAGGCACGGATGGCGGTGGGCGCGGTGTGAAAGATGTTCACATCCAGGTCCTGGGCGATTCGCCACGGGCGGCCGGGGTCCGGGTAATTGGGGACACCTTCGTAAATAACCGTTGAGGCGCACAGTGCCAGCGGTCCGTAGACGATATAGGAATGCCCGGTGATCCAGCCGATATCAGCCATGCACCAGTAAACATCTTCCGGATGGATATCCTGAACGTATTTGGAAGTACCGGCGGCATAGGCAAGATAGCCGCCGGTGCTGTGCTGGCAGCCTTTGGGTTTTCCCGTAGTCCCGCTGGTGTACATCAAAAACAGCGGGGCTTCAGCCAGCATGGGCACCGGATCGATGCGCCGGCCGTAATACTTTTTAAGGACGTCGTTGACGAAATAATCACGTCCGTCCACCATGGGCGTAGGACTGGATGCTTTGCCAGGATAGCGCTGCCAGACCAGTACCTTATCCACTTTTTGGCCGTCCTTTTCGGCCAGATCAACGGCAATGTCGGCATTTTCCTTGTGATTCAATAGCTTTCCGGCGCGATAGTAAGAATCCATGACGATGAGCACCCGGCTCTGGGAGTCGACAATGCGATCGGCACTGGCCCTGCCGCTGAAACCGCCGAACACCTCGGAATGAATAACGCCCAGACGGGCACAGGCCAGCATGGTAATCGGGAGCTCGGCCGACATGGGCATATGAAGGGTTACCCGATCGCCGGCCTTTAATCCGGCAAAATCCCGCAACAATGCCGCGAACTCGTTTACCCTTACGTAGAGTTCCTGATAGGTGAGATGTTCAGTTTTTTCCTCTTCAAGTTCAGGGACGAAATGAATGGCGGTCTTGTTTTTGTTTTTGGCGAGATGCCGATCCACACAGTTGTAGCTTGCATTGATCCGGCCGCCGGCGAACCATTTCCAGCAGGGTGCGTCACTGGTATCCAGGATGGTATGCCAGTATTCATCCCAATCGAGAAGATCCGCGTATTCTTTGAAACAGTTCGGAAAATTATCCAGGCTGAACCGATCAAAAACACTTACGTCCGTCATATTGGCCTGTGCAATGAACTCGGTGGACGGATGAAAATATTCTTCCTCCCCCCAGTGAACCGCAATTTCGGCTTCGGAAGTTTCGATAATATCTTTTTCTGCCATAATTACCTCCCTCTGGTTTATGGTTTATCAAAAAAATAAGGAGACGTTTAACCTTTAGCGGCAGCCCCCGGCCAAGGCTGAATT
>JAJRVC010000124.1 GCA_024277475.1 Deltaproteobacteria bacterium | reverse complement strand
CGCGTTGACCCGAATGCCTCGTGGGCCGAGTTCCAGGGCCGCAATTTCACAAAAAACGTTTATAGCGGCTTTGGTTCCCGAATACTGGCTGTTTCCCGGCACTCCAATAACCGCGGCCAAAGACGATGTTGTTATGATCGAACCGTTGTTATTCATCTGGGCCGGAGCATGCTTCAAGCCAAAGAATACCCCAAATGCATTAATTTTAAACACTTCCAGCAAATGTTCCGCATTACCCTCTGCAATGGCCACAAAATTATCTCGGCCTGTGATGCCGGCGTTGTTCACCATAATATCAAGTTTTCCGACTGAATGAACCGAAATTTCCAGCGCTTCTCTTACCTGCTCCTCATTGGAAACATCGACCTTGACGTACCGCGCTCCTATCTCATCAGCAATGGTTGAACCATCGGCAATATCGGCAATCACCACCTTGGCGCCAGCCCGGATATAGCGCCGGGCGATACCCAATCCAATACCCGCTGCTCCACCGGTGATAAATGCGGTTTTTCCTGCAAGTGAAAACATGCTTATCCCTCCTATGTAATCCTGTTAAAAAGGCTAGCCACACTGCATGGCCTGCAGACGAACATAAACAAAGTGCCAGATGCGATTAAAACCGATAAGCAGTAGCATCAAGATGCCCACCATCATCGAATGGTGACCCAGCCGGGGTTTGCGCCATGGGAGTTGATATGCATAGTCAAAAATTTGATCAGCGCCAAAAGGCCGCCAAAAGCACTCAACTGCTCGGTGCACGTCCCATAAGCCGTGGAAGCGTTTATTTTTCTGGCCTTGATGCGATTCTTAGAAAACCCTTTACTATAGCGCTTTTTGCTGGTATTATTTTTTCGTCTTTTAACCATTTGGGTCCCTCCTATTGTAGCTTTTATGGTTTCCCGAAACCTTTGCTACAATAGGAAACTCAAATGGTTTTTTTGTTTTTCAAGTCTTTTTTAATACAAGACTAAGAAATTAAATCGTCTAAATTTAAGTCGGTCGCTCCTAAATATGCTTCTATTACTTGCTTATTTTGCAGTATTTCGCTTGGCAAACCTTCAGCTATCTTCTTGCCAAAATTAAGCACGAAAATCCTATCGCAAATGCCCATAACCGCCTTCATATTGTGTTCCACCAGAATGAGGGTAATGCGTCTTTCATCTCGAATTTTTTTCATCAAACCCATGAAATTTGTTGTTTCCACCGGGTTCATGCCTGTAATCGGCTCATCCAGCATCAGCAGTCTGGGCTTGGCGGCCAAACCTATGGCCACACCTAAAGCTCTCTTATATCCGTGGGGCAAGCTCGCGGCCGGCTCGTCTTTCCAATCGATCAATCCCATGAATTCGAGAATATCATTGGATGAACGTTCGATATCTTCTCTGTCCTTGCGGACTTTGCGGGTATTGAATATTCCGCCGATGACACCCTCCTGCGAGAATAAGTGGTGGGCCACAAAAACGTTTTCGAAAGTTGACATCTCTGAAAATATTTCAGTCAATTGAAATGTGCGAACTAGTCCTTTCTTTGCCGTCCGGTGAAGGGGCAGTCCGGTGATGTCTTTTCCTTCAAAAATGACCTTGCCTTCGGTCGGCTGGTGAAAGCCACTCACCGTGTTGAACAAGGTGGTCTTCCCGGCACCGTTGGGTCCGATCAATCCCAATACTTCCCCTTCATAAACTTCAAAATCAACGGCATTGACCGCTTTCAGGCCGCCAAAATGTTTGCTGAGTTTACTGACTTCCAGCAGTCGAACCATAGCTTCAGCCTTTTCTTTAGACTCTGTTCATAAACGCATTCTTTTCGGACCGTGGTTGCCCTCGCCATCTACGCATCAATCTTTTCATTGCCTCTGGCAGACTGACGATTCCTTCCGGTAAAAACAGAGTAACGCAGATGATAATGCCGGCGTAGATGACGGCACGCCATCCCGCAGCAAACTTGAGCAGTTCCATGCCACCGATCAACGCGGCCGTCCCTAATATTGCACCAAAAATAGAGCTGGCTCCGCCGAAAATTACATAGACGACGATGTAGATTGATATCCACATGTTGTAGTAATCCGGGTGAATCAACATGTGGTAATGGGTGGCAAAAGCACCGGACAACCCGCCAAAAAAAGAGCCGATCGTGAAAGCGATCAACCGGTATTTTAACACGCTAATCCCCACACTCTGCGCAAGCGTCTCGCCCTGAGCTGTGGATTTGAGGATCATGCCAAACCGCGATTTTTCGATCCGATTCATGATGAAACACGTGAATATGAGCAAGACCAATATGAGATAATAGGGGAACAGTTTTGATTTCTCCCAATTTCCAAGTTCACCCAAAAATGGGAGTGCACTGGGTGCCGTTACGTCATATATGCCGTAAAGACCACCGGTTACATCCGGGAAGGCCACAATAATTTGACGAATGAGCAGGGAAAAAGTAAGGGTAAGGATGGCAAAATATATTCCCATCACCCTTAAGGCCGGATAACCAAATGCACACCCCAATAAAGCAGCCGATACAGAAGCCATGGGGAGCGTGAGGTAAAGAGACGGTATATTCAGCTTTAGTGTCAGCATAGCAGCCACATACCCACCAAGGGTCATGAAACCCGCCTGTCCGAAGTTCCAGTAGCCAGCTGTGAGCATCAGCCGTACGCCCAAGGCGGCGATGCTGAAGTAGGCAATTTCGATAATGACATGATGGATGTAAGGGTCCTGAATCCATGTCGGAAGTAAACCAAAAAAAAGTAACAGCACAATGGTGCTCAGACGGTTCTTCACGAGGTTTAGATTTAAGTTTTTAGTAAGTGCCACCGATCAATCCTCTCGGTCGAATGATTAATATGACAACGACTGCTGCATAACCTATCAGGGCAGCTTTGTGTCCGATAAATGTGAACCCGAGACTATCGATGATGGCAAGTACTCCCGCACCCAGTATGGCACCATACAAACTGCCCATGCCTCCGATAATCATGGAGAGAAATGCCTTGACGATCATAGTAGATCCCATCACAGGCGTTGCCGCGGTAACGGTCATCATCAATGAACCGGCGAGTGCAGCTAGACCGCTGGCGATGCCAAAACCTGCTAATCTGCTTGCATTGACATTGATGCCCTGTAACGACGCGGCATCCGGATCCTGAGCCACGGCACGCATGGCATTTCCCGCTTTGGTCTTGTTTAAAAACAAAACAAGCGCAACAATCACGATAATGGCTACAACCATAATCAGTAGTCGTGTTTTGGGAATCATCACCCCCAGTGCTTTCACGACACCCGGTAAGGGGTTTTGAAGATGGTGCTCTTTTGCTCCGAATACCAATTGGAACCCGCCCTCCATTCCCAGGAGTAAGCCGATACCCATGATAAGCGTGCCCAGAGGCTCCTCCTTCAGGGGCCGAAAGAAGCCCCTTTCCAGAATGAGGGAAAGAAGGCCAATGATTAAAGCACTCAACGGGATGGACAAATAGTAATTGATGCCGAGTTTCGAAACCAATAAGAGCGTGCAGAAGGCCCCCGCCATGTAGACCTGACCATGAGCCATTTGCATGATCCTGGCCATCCCGTAAATAAATGTCAGCCTGATGGTTAAAAGAGCATAGACACCTGCCAACATAACCGTATTCATTGCTATTTGGATCCATAAGTTAAACTGCACGGTCTTTCTCCGGTTTTGGATCGG
>JAJRVC010000123.1 GCA_024277475.1 Deltaproteobacteria bacterium | reverse complement strand
GATGAACCGCTCGGGGCCCTTGATAAAAAACTACGCGAACAGATGCAGTCCGAAATCAAACACATCCATGATCAGCTGGGGGTAACATTTGTCTATGTAACCCATGACCAGAGCGAAGCGCTGACGATGTCCGATCGTGTGGCAGTTTTCAATGAGGGTACCGTTCAACAACTATCCACACCGGAAATGGTCTACGAACGACCGGAGACAAGCTTCGTAGCCAATTTCATCGGAGAAAATAATTGCTTAACGGGTAATGTCGTGAGTTTTGAAAGCCGGCAGGAAGTCATTGTCCAATTGAAATCCGGAAAAACTATCAAGGCTTGGCCTTGCAATATAGAAACGGTCCCAGGTACGGAAGTTCTTATTACGATTCGACCGGAACGCGCTATGATAGAGGTCGATCCGAGTGAATACCCCAACGAATTGCAAGCTACAATTTCGGAAATGGTCTATGTCGGTGATCATTTACGTATTGTGATGGATTCGCCCGAATCAAGTAATTTTGTGGTCAAGGTTTCCAATAGTCTCGAGTTGAAGCAAAACCGAAAAGGTCAGAGCGTTCGGGTCGGCTGGCGCATTGAAGACTGCCTGGCATTCCCTGTAGCATGAGCAGATGCGCCGGACGGGAATCAACTTAGGGTGGGGAGGTGATCAAATTGGTCTGAAAAACAAATGTGCTTGATCCTCATAAGAGACGATTTTAGGAAATGACAAATCATCTTTCTTTTTCTATGCCAGCCTGGATATGATCGGCAACCGCCTGTCGCTTATTTTCACCCACGCAGCAATGTCTGTTCCAATCGTCCTCACGACGGTTGCTGCCGGCCTGGCACGATTCGACCGAACCTTACTGCGGGCTGCCGCCTCGCTGGGTGCCGGAATTGGGAGGATTTTTTTTAAAATTCTTCTGCCGCTGATCGCCCCAGGAGCAATGACGGGCGCTTTAATTGCCTTCCTGATTTCATTCGATGAAGTTGTTGTGGCCAGTTTCCTGTCGGTCGGGAATCAACGAACCTTGCCGCGGCTGATCTTCAGCGGTGTCCGGGAGTCCATTAGCCCCGCCATTGCAGCGGTCGCGATGATCTTGATTGTCTTTTCAGCCCTCACGCTGGCGCTCGTTGGATGGCTGCATTCACGTCGTGCACGCTTATTAAAGCGTTAAACTGTTGGGTATTAAAAATTATGCCATGCTGCCCTGCAAAGCCAGACAGGCCAATGCAATCTGGATTTTAGTAAAAAACACCAGGTTCGATACCTCCATCGCCTCGTTGATACCGTGCACACCGGTGCGCGCGGTGTCTGAATCGGGCGTCAATGGCGAAAAGCCATAGACGTGGGTTCCGGGGGGGCGCACACAACGGGAATCGGTGAACCCTGTCGTCAGATCGGGGATCATGAGGATTTCTTGTCCCAGCGCCGCTTCAGTCGCTTGCTTCATAAAATCAATTAAAGGGCTGTCAGCCGGAGAGGAATTGGAGACCGCCCACACATCAAGCTCATAACCAACGCCGTCGATGCCGTGTATCAACTTATCCAATTCCCGGCGAACGCAGGCTTCATCTTGATGGGGCAGCGTACGGACATCACAGATAAGCGTGGCGCTGGCGGGAATGCTGTTGGACTTGATTCCGGCAGCGGTGATAGTGGGAGCAACCGACATGCGCGACATACCCTTTAAGTTGCGAGCCAGCCCTTCGTTGGTCTTTTCAACTTTTTCCAACAGCCGGTCAAGGCTATCCGGCATTACTTCGCCCTCGATACCAAACAAGTGCAGCTGGTCAAAAATCGGAACGCTCAAGTCTATTTCAGCTTCGTCTTGATATCTGCGCAAACGTTTAAGCAATTCGGCCAGTTTGTAAAGGGCATTGTCTGCGTACCATGGATGCGCGCCATGGGCGCTGCGGCCATTCAAAGTGAAGCGAGCCTCCAGGCGCCCTTTTTCTCCGAGTGAGAACAGGTAGGCTTGTTGCCCCTTTACCGTTTTAAGCGGCATACCACTGCCTTCGTTGAGCGCCCAGTCTGCGCGAATCTTTTCCGGATGCTTTTCGACAAGCCATTGAATACCATAAGAACCGCCGGATTCTTCGTCCGCTGTTGCGAGTAAACGCAGTTCACCGTTCAACGAGACGCCGGCTCGTTTGAGAATGATCATGGCCATTGAACCGGAAGAAGTGAGCGATTTACAATCCTCGCTGCCCCGCCCCCAGACTTTATCATCGACGATCTGTCCGCTAAATGGCGGGTAGTCCCACTTGCTTTCGTCCTCAACCGGAACAACGTCGGTATGAGACATCAGCATCAGGCGGGGACCGGCCGCGGCTCCGATGTGAGCGATGAAACTGCCCCTTCCGGGCGCTGATTCCAGCGTTGTGTTTGGGATGCCTGCGGTGTTGAATCGCCGTTCCAGCAACTGACATACTTGTGTCTCATTGCCGCTGTCCCGCGCGCCGGTGTTTACAGTTTGAATGCGCACCAGTTCCTGGTGCAACTCTACCAGCTCGTCGGTTGCTTCGTCTACCATGTCGAAAAGCTGCTTTATTGCTTGATCTGTTTCCATTTCTGACCTCTTTCTAACTATGATTTCAGTGGTTGGCCGCTATCACGGCAGTACAAGAAATTTTTTTCCGTCAAAATTCAAAAAAAATTCAGTAACCCAATCTCTCCGCGGAAAGTTATAGAGTATCCCATTCAGTTGCAAAAAAGATAGAAACTTTTTAAAAGTTTCTTGAGTTTGACAGTATAAAAGAGTATCATAATTCCGTTTTAAATAAACATAAATAGCTTTTCCGTTAAATTGATCATAAAAAAAAATATTGGGAAGAACTTCGATGGACGAACAAAAACTTCTTGAACGAATCACCGTCAATCACAAAATATTCGGTGGAAAGCCTATTATTCGTGGACGTCGCCTTGCAGTAGAACATATCCTCGGCATGCTAGCTGCTGGAGATACTGTAGAAACTATTCTTGAAGGGTACCCTTGGTTAGAACTTGAAGATATCCAGGCTTGTTTGGCATATGCCCACAGGATCGTTGGCCATGAGCGGATAGAACCTTTCATAGTAGCCGAGCAGACTGCATGAAGTTCCTTTTAGATACCTGCGTTTGGGGTGGAGCGCTAAAGACTCTTGAGGCTTCCGGCCATGATGTTGTTTGGACCGGCAACTGGCCCGAAGATCCAGGAGATGAAGAAATTCTTGTAAAAGCCCATAATGAAGGTCGAATTCTTGTCACACTGGACAAAGATTTCGGCGAGCTTGCGATTGTAAAAAGTAAACCTCACTCCGGAATTCTACGTTTAGTTAATCTTTCCGCAAAACAGCAAGGAATAATGTGCCTGAGAGTTATCGAAGCCTATGGTCCGGAACTACACTCTGGAGCAATTATTACCGTTGAACCGGGTCGCGTACGGATACGGCCACCTGACGAAAACATATAGAATTGATAATCTCAAGAAATTGGCGAGGCCAGGTCCCACCCTATTTTTTTTTTCAATCCGCCGTATTCAAACACAGATAATCCAATATTTGATTCACTATTCATGCCCCGACACCCTAACTTCCAGAGGATCGCTGCCGGGGTTGGCTCAGATGTAACGCCATAATTCGATAGATTCTCCTTGCAAACAAAAGGGTTAAATATTTACAATCGATAAGAGGAAGATAATTACTGGTGTTACCCCCGCCGATATCACTTTTTGTACCGCTGTAATGCTGCAATATTGTTTTTCATGCCCTCCACGACCATTACACCGTCGCTACCCACGGCTACGAAAGTGAACCCCATACCATGGGCCATCTCTACAAGCTGGAGGGATGGAAGAAGAATCCCGGCCGCCTTTCCTGCCTCCCTGGCGCATAGGGTTACCTTTGAAAGGAGGGTCCGAAATTCCAGGTCCTCAAAGCGTTTCGGCATCCCGACGCTGATACTCAGATCCAAAGGACCGACAAAGAGCACATCGACTCCGTCCACTTGAGCGATCTCCTTAAGATTCTTCATGGCGCGTGCAGTTTCGATTTGATGGACGGATAGGAGATTGCGGTTGGCTTCAGAAAAATAAGATCTTATAACCTATTGTAATTATTAAGTGTAAAATTTTATTTTTGTGTTTTTTGTGCCTTTTTGCGGCCATATCAAAGTTAACGTTGTCATTTTAGCCTGTCAAGGCTTTTGCTATCGCTATTACATAAGCCGTTGTTTTTATAACATCAGTAATTCAGTTTCACGGGCTCTGAATCATCAGAGCACTAATGGCAGGCCAAAAGGGTTGATTTCCAGTAAAAGGGATGTTAGGGCATACGGAAGCGTTTACGGGTCCCATTCTCGTTCATAGACTGCATTGGGAATGCGCATTTACGAGAAAAGCGTCAGCTTCGTCAGGCTTAATCCAAAATTTGAAGCCAAATTGGCAATTATTTGGAAAAATGAGCATCTTTAACGAGGACTTCAGATCTTTAATGCCCTCTTTGTCCTTAACCCTGAACGTTGAACCCTGAACCTGTGAACGGTTACCTATTCTTTTCCCTTTCCTCCGTTACGCAGTATATCCCCTCTCCTTTGCGGGCCGGGCCGAAACACAAATTGTCAGAGTTGCAGGCGGCTTTGCGGCGGTCTCCTGCCTGCCAACGGCCGATCAAGTCCGGCTCCCGAATCAGGGGCCGGCTCATGGAAATATAATCGGTGACGCCCTCATTGACCAGACGTTCGGCAACCTGGAAAGAGCGGTTTCCGCCCACGAGAATCAGCGGAACATTTACCTTTTCCTTAAAGGCGACGGCTTCATTCTGGAAATAAGCCTCTTTGTCTTCGGATTTGATACCTGCCCGCACCGGCCCTATCTTGCCGGATTTGGGATTTCCACCGCTTAATTCAATGGCGTCGATTCCTTCCTCGGCCAGCATGACGCCGGCCTGGATCGAGTCTTCCAGACCCAGACCATCATCATGAAAATCCCGACAATTCAATT
>JAJRVC010000122.1 GCA_024277475.1 Deltaproteobacteria bacterium | reverse complement strand
GGATCAGAGGCGTTTTCAAAATCCATCGCTATTTTGCGATTTATCCGGGAACCTGGGCTTACTACGGCATTGTTTTCGGCTTGATTAGCGTTTCTAATCCATTAGCAGCCATCTTCGTTACGTTTTTTTTCAGTGGTATGCAGGTGGGCACACAAGCACTTCAATCCAGACTGGGGATAGGATTTGGGGCCGATCTGGCATTTGTCGGAATTTTAATGATCCTCTTGGTCGCCGGGCAATATTTTTATCACAAAAAAATCGTATGGCTCAAAATTGGGCAACAGGGGAAGGACTAAAGGGAAAATGACATGATCACTTGGGAGTTTACGGCCACCTTTATACAGGCATCAATGATTTTCCTTCTTGCTGCCACGGGAGAGTTGGTCAATCAGCGCGCGGGTGTGCTTAATGTCGGTTTGGAAGGACTGATGCTGGTTGGAGCGCTTACGGCGTTTGTAATTGCGGAAACGACAGGTAGCGCCTGGCTCGGTTTTATGGGCGGAATGATCAGCGGTGGGATGGTCGGGTTGCTGCATGGCTTTCTTTCGATTTCACTCAAGGCCGATCAAACCGTAAGCGGAATGGGAATATGGATTCTTGCCCTGGGGATGACAACCTATTTAGGTCAACCCTTTTCGGGCCCCTTGCGAACAGATGGACGATTGGAAAGCGTCGTTGGTGGACTGACTCCCATGTTTTTTATCGGGATTGTTATTGTATGTGTCGTTTGGTACGGTTTGTTCAGAACCAAATACGGATTATGGATCAGATCGGCCGGAGAAGATCCGTCTGTTGCGGTTGTGTCCGGCTTGAACGTTATACGGATACGTTATGGCTGTGTTATCTTTGGCGGTATTATGGGAGGCCTTGCCGGTGCATATCTCACACTGGTTTATAACCCCGTCTGGTCCCCAAATCCCACCATGGGGCGCGGATGGATTGCCCTTGCCATCGTCTTTTTCTCCATGTGGCGCCCGGAAATTATGCTGCTGGGTTCATTCTTGTTCGGTTTTCTCTGGCATCTGGCCATATCGCCGACTGCGTTGCAGTTCCACGGTCTGAATCTCAGTTACCACTTTTATCGAATGATTCCCTTTATCGCAACGATTGTCGTTTTAATCATTATTTCTTCTCAAAAAATAAGCCGCCATATCGGGGCGGAGAAGCCGGCCGCCCTCGGCAAACCTTATTTTGATGAAGAATAGATTAGATTTTTTTTACTAGTGAATTGGGTTGCTGTGCTCTGATTGAGCAAAAACTAAAGGTGTCACGTATATTCTGAGAAGGAATTTCCTTATCACTTTGTTTGCTCTCAATGAGGGCCTTGGTTTGTTCATAATGCAGGTTAAAAAAAAGAGGAGGTATTAAGATGAAGCTGAAGATGAAAAGAGATTTTACATTTTTGTTCTTGTCCATGTTTTTGGCGGTGTTCATGGTACACTTCGCAGGGGGAGAAATCCAGGCAGGCGACATAAGCAAAAAGCAAGTGGGCGCGTTTCTGGAAAAAAGTGATGAGGCCACACTCGAAACGATTGCCCGCGATTATATTCCCCAGGATGTTCTGGCCAGTGTGCTCAAAAAACCCAGGAATATAACCCTGGCGGTGGAACATTTTTCGCCCATTGCCGGTGCATCCTGGTGCGGATCTTTTCATGCAGCTTGTCAATGGCTTGATAAGAAGTACCCCTGGCTCACTTACATTTATCAGGAAGGTGTCGGGCCGGACAGCACCATTTCGGTTGCAGAGGACTTTATTAAAAATAAAAAGGCAAACATCGTCGTATCAAATGCAGAATTTATGGCTCTACCGATTGAAGAAATATACGAGCAATATCCAGATGTTTACTTTATGGGAAATATTGCCAGCGATATTGAGAAAAAAGGAAAAAACTGGATCCGTTATTTTGGCAGGCAGTATCAGGCCCAATATCTTGCCGGCATGGTGGCCGGTGCGATCACGGAAACAAATTCGATCGGATTGGTATGCGCCTTTCCCGCGGTCCAGGTTGTGAGAAAGGTCAATGCGTTCACCTTAGGGGTTAAAACGACCAATCCAAAGGCTAAAGTCTATTTGGGCAGTTATGTCGGCGGTTGGTATGACCCACCCACCGAGAGGGAGGTGGGAGAGAAACTGGTGACCGAGTTCAAGGTCGATGTCCTTTCCAATCCGGGTTCGGATTCTTCCGCACCCGTAGATGTTGCCAAAGATAAGGGAATCTGGTTCATCGGAAAGGATGCCGATATTGTCGCCTTGGGTTGGGCCACGGAAAAAACGGTTGCCACGTCTTATGTGTGGAACTGGCAGGTCATCTTGGATCGTGTGATTGCAGATTATGTTATGGGCAAAGAATATCCAAGAAATCTCTATTTCATTGGAATGGAAGAACCCCTTTATGATAAAGATACGATCATTCCGATTGCTGACATTGTGAATAACGGGAGATCGGGGATTGATTCCATAAGTCCCGATGCCAAGAAAAAAATGACCCAGGCACAGCTCGATTTGATCGCAAAGAGAAGATCACAAATGTTGAACGGTAAATGGGATCCTTTTGAGTACTATGAGCTTGTGGATGCTAAAACCGGAAAGGTGATCAGTCCAGCCGGTGAAATGCCAACTGACGAGCATCTGCTTTCAAAGATGAACTACTATATTCCGGGTGTGGTTCCACCTGGAAAGTAACGGCTGTAATGAATGCTCCCCGCGGCAAGCCGCGGGGTATCTTAAAAGTAAAATTCATTCCGAAGAGGATTAACCATGACCATGGTAGAGGATAAAAGGGGGAAAAAGGTCGCATTCGTTGCCCATTGTATTCTAAACCAAAATGCAAAAGTAAATGGGTTCGCATTTTTTCCTGACTTTATTTTTGAAATGATAGAGATCCTGCATAAACACAATTTTGGATTGGTTCAGTTTCCCTGTCCGGAGACTTCCTATGCCGGAACGCGCAGGTGGTGGTATGTACGCGAGCAGTATGACACCCCAGGTTACAGAAGACACTGCCGGAGAATTTTGGAATCTGTTTTGGACCAACTGGAAGCCTACGACCAGGCGGGCTACAAAATCGTTATCGTGGGACTTGACGGCAGCCCTTCCTGTGGTGTGAGCGTTTCGGGAACGAGTCCAGAGTGGGGCGGCCCCCCGAAGATATCGGACGAAGATATGGGGAACTATCCCACCACCAGTAGCCCCGGAGTTTTCATGGAGGAAGTTTTCAAGGGCATCGAACAAAGAGGGATGGAAATCCCCAAATATACCGGAGCCGGATTCGATATGCCGGGTTTTAACTTGAAAGAACAGGTTAATAAGCTGGATGAGTTCTTTGCAGAGATATAAGCAAAACCCGTGGGGCCACATCATGTCACCGTAAATTGATTCGAGCGGAACAGGAGCATTTTTCAGACGATTTTAACCACAAGAATGGCAGTGGCCGCCCTTCTTGGATGATCATCGACCTCGTTAAAATAGATTTCAATCTATAGCCGTACCCCAATCATAGTGCCTTTTTAGATATTTCAAAAACAGCGCGGTTTCCGTTCGAACCACCCCATCAATTTTGTTGATTCTTTCAAAAATCAATTCGTTGAGTTCATCCAGCGACTTTACGACAAATTCCGTATCAATGCCGGTGCCCCCCGTAGTTTGAACAATAAACCACAATGGCTGCAATTTTTTTAATTCCTTTATGATTTCCTCCATTTTTTTAATTTCAACATGAATCCGGATATTGCCGACAATTTTAAACCCCAGCTTAATCGGGTTACTCACCGCCACAATCTGGATATATTCTTCGCTGATCAGGCGGTTGAGGCGCGTGCGCACGGTGGCCTCTGAAATACCAATTTCCCTGGCAAGATCGGTGTTGGAAATCCGACCGTCTTTTTGCAGCAACTCGATCATCTGACAATCAACCTGATCGAGCATTTTCTTCTTGTTGTTTGAATGAGTTGGTTTCATCCCCCCCCCTTTTTTTTTGAAATAATAAATAATGAATTGCGAAGGTCGCTTTCAGCCGTTTGAGCCTTAGACCCCTAGGGTTATATAAACTCGCCCCATCGAAATTCGAAATACCCCTATCATTTGAAAATTCGAAATACAAGCAATATTTGTTTGATATCGTTGTATTATGGTTTTTTATTAATACTATTCGCATTATAAAAACAAATAATCTTTAATTTTCGCAGAAAATAGAAATTATTTGTTGACAATAAAATTTGGTTTGCATAAAGTGCCGAAAAGTTGATAATGTGAGTTGTTAAATTCACTTGTAATCGGTTTATATATCATATGTCCGGATAGTTACGTTATTATAGAAACCACCAAAGGAGGTAAAATGTCTAACACACCCCAAAAGCTAAAGTATTATGTTGATGGTCAATGGCTGGAGTCTAAAACAGATAAATATATGGAATGTTTCAATCCCTCTACCGGTGAAGTAACGGCGTTGGCTCCCCAATGTACCCAAGAGGAAGTGGAATCTGCGATTGTGGCTGCCAGCAAAGCCTTCCCTGCATGGGCGGATACGCCCGTAACCAAGCGTGCCCAGGTCCTATTCAGATTAAAAGCTCTGGTCGATAAAAATTTTGACGAGCTGGTCCATCTTGTATGTGAAGAGCAGGGAAAATGCTGGGGCGAGGCTGTCGGCTGCATCGCCAAAACGAACGAAGTGATAGAGTTTGCGAGCGGTATCGCCCATCTAATGAAAGGCAGTTCTATTATGAATATCACCGGCGGTTATGATACGGTGCAATATATGGAACCGCTCGGGGTTTTTGCAGGGATTGCCCCCTGGAATTTTCCGGCCATGATTCCCCACGGATGGATGACACCCCTTGCCGTGGCAACCGGCAACACTTTTGTTATCAAACCTGCCAGTTTCGTACCCCGAAGTTCCATGCGAATCCTTGAGCTGTGGGAAGAAGCCGGATTGCCGCAGGGTGTAATTAATCTTGTAACCTGCGGAAGGGGTCAGGCGGAAATTCTTTTAAAACATCCCGACGTAAAGGGTGTTTCCTTTGTCGGTTCAACCTCCGTGGGCCGGCACATCTATGCAACTGCGACCGCCCATGATAAAAGGGTTCAGGCGCTTTGCGAAGCAAAAAACCATGCCCTGGTGCTTCGTGATTGCAACCTGGATATGGCCGTTGCCGGAATCACCAATGCCACCTGCGGATGTGCGGGTGAGCGGTGTATGGCACTGCCGGTCCTGGTTGTTGAAAATGCCATTGCAGATGAGTTTGTCGCCAAACTTTCAAAGGGGCTTTCCCGGCTAAAGATCGGCCCCGCCTACGATAAAGCAACGGAACTTGGACCGGTTGTTAATGAAGGTCATCGTCAGTTTATCAAAGGCTGGATTGAAAAAAGTATCGAAGAAGGCGCCGAACTTGTTCTTGACGGCCGCGACGTTTCTGTTCCGGGATTTGAAAACGGATTTTACCTTGGATCCACAATATTTGATAACGTAACGCCCGAGATGTCTTGCGGCTGGAAAGAAGTGTTCGGACCTGTTACCTTTATCAAACGGGTGGATAACTTTGAGGAAGGCCTCGCACTGATGAACAGCAGTGAGTTTGCAAATGGTTCTGCGATCTACACCCAAAGCGGTCATTTTGCCCGTGAATTCGCCAAACGTACCCACGGTGGAATGGTTGGGATTAATGTGGGCATCCCGGTTCCGGTCGGCATTTTCGGATTTACAGGTCATAAAAATTCTTTCTTTGGCGACCTGCATATCATGGGTCCCGACGGAATCCGCTTTTATACGGAACTAAAGTCGGTGACTTCCCACTGGTTTGACGATAAAGAAACGGAGCGTAAAGTCGATACCTGGGACGGTATGATTGAAATGCCCGAAGATAAAAAATAATTGCGGTATTTATAGTCCGATCAGTGTATAGATCCCGGCATGAAATCCTTAATGATTTAGCGGGCACCATGCCGGGATTATAACTAATTTAAAAAAGGAGTCAGGGCGATGGATGAGATTGAAAATAGAATAAAGGAAATGGCCGCACACACGTATGGGACGTGGAATCGGCAGAAAAACTGGCAAGCTCCATTACTGATCACCGATGCCGAAGGTATTTATTTTTACGATGACAAGGGAAAATCTTACATTGATTTCTCATCACAACTGATGTGCTCGAATCTCGGCCATAAAAATAAAGTGGTTATTGAGGCCATTGTTAAACAGGCTGAAAAGCTGCCTTACGTTGCTCCCGGTTTTGCCACGGAAATCTTGCTAGAGGCAGTTGAAGCCCTGCGATCGGTGTTTCCGGAAAAACTCAGTAAATTCTTTTTTTCCACCAGTGGAACCGCGGCCAATGAAGCGGCCATGAAAATGTTGAGACAATCAAAGTTCCCATCTTATAAGGTGATTTCACGCTACCACTCTTATCATGGCGCTACGGCAGTTGGGCAGTCCTTTACCGGGGACCCCCGTCGCTGGTACGCGGAACTGGCCCGCACCGTTGTGGATGGGGTTATCTTTGCACCTGACAACTACTGTTACCGCTGCCCGTTCGGCATCACCTATCCGGAATGTAATGTGCAGTGTGCACGCTACATGGATTATATGATCAAAGAAGAGGGCAATGTGGCCGCTATCATTGTGGAACCGATTGTGGGTACCAATGGTAGGATGATACCGCCGCCGGAATATTATCCCATCATACGACAAATTTGCGACGAGCACGGTGTCCTGTTCGTCTGTGATGAAGTCATGTCCGGCTGGTTTCGCACCGGTAAAACCTTTGCCATTCAGCACTGGGACGTGCTGCCCGACATTCTGACAACGGCCAAAGGGGCCAGTGCGGCCTACACACCGGTGGCCATCACCGCCTCAACCGAAGACGTGGCAAACTTCTTTGAAGAAGAACTCTTCTGCCATGGTCACACTTTTGCCTATCATGCGCTGGCGGCCTCGGCCATTCCGCCGGCGATCTCTGAACACCTCAGGTTATTTGATTCCGGTCTGCCGCAAAAAGCCAGTGAACATATCAAAAAAAGACTTTATGAATTGGCGGATAAGCACATCTGCATCGGCGATGTCAGAGGAATCGGTCACTTCTGGGCCCTTGAAATTGTGAAAAACCGTAAGACCAAAGAACCTTTTGACACCAAAGAAGAAAAATTCAGCGGTAAGGCCCTCATGACGGGTAAAATATCCGCTGATGCGATGAAAAATGGACTCTATCTTTCTTCCTGGTATGATACGCTCGTAATCACGCCGCCGTTGATCATTACCACAGAGCAGATCGATGAAGCGATACATATCCTGGACAAATCCCTGGAGATCGCGGACAAAGAATCCGTCGAAACGGATACGCCGGCTTCCAGGAGTTGTGAATATAAAAAATAGCTGGAACAATATCGCAATTGAAGATCTCGTAACATGTTAGAAAAATAGGTTTTTTATTTTTGTGTTTTTTGCGGCTACATCAATATTGATGACGCTACGCTTTATCTATTTTAACACAAGCGAACCGCTGAGATTCGAAGAATTGAATCACTGTGCTCTGTCTTTTTTTTTAAATTGATCGTTGGACCCAGTCATTAGACCCTGAGGCTCTCGAAGGGAGACTCTCGACGGGCAGAATACATTATTCGACGTTCGATGTTGGGCGTTCGATGTTCGATGTTCATCAGTTTCTTTTCCGACCATTATTCCAGTCCAATCTTGCTGCTTGACACATCCGACGCAGGTTTCTATAATTACTAGATTAAAAAAAATTTAACGAGTTTATCTGGGTATTAAAAATTATGGCGTTGATTAATTTGAAGAAAAAGGAAGTCGAGTGCAAAATCGTATATTATGGTCCGGGCAGGTGCGGTAAGACGACCAACCTGGAATATGTTTTTAAAAATAGCAGAAAATTAATGACCAATGAAATGGTTTCGATCAAGACCAAAGGCGACATGACCATTTTCTTTGATTTCGTGCCCATGGAGGTCGGCAGAATAAAGGGACTGGATGTACGCATCCAACTGTATACGGTCCCCGGGCAGGTGAAATACAATTCCACCCGTAAGCTTGTTTTAAAAGGAGTTGACGGGGTGGTCTTTGTGGCCGACTCCCTTAAAATTCGTCACGAGCGAAACATTCTTTCCCTCAAGAATCTGGCGGAAAATTTAAAAAGCTATGGTTTAGACATAATGAAGATTCCGCTGGTCCTGCAATACAATAAAAGAGATCTCGCCAAAGAAGGACTGCCCATTTTGTCCATCGCGGAGATGCAAAAAGCATACAACCGGCAACTGAAAGCCCCCACGTTTGAAGCCAGTGCAGTAAATGGCAAGGGTGTCAACGATACCTTGAAAGCCTGCCTCATAAAGACACTGAAATCATTGAGAGAATTGGCGGGATGGGAGTAAACTGAATTCGGAATGCGTAATGAAGAGGCATAGAGCAGAGGGCAGATCTCAAAGAGTTTGGAAATAACCGGCGGCTGTTACATTCAATCAAGAGTCCTGCTTTTTTTTGGAGGGATTACCGATAGCGTCCATCTCCGGCAAAGTCTTTTCTAATTTTTGAAATTCACGCATGTAACTCTTTCCGGAGCCCATCATTACGCTGATGGGCTGCAGCATTTCAATATTTTCACACACTATTTTAATGGCGGCTGTGACCGGAACCGAAAGCAGGGCGCCGACAATTCCCCAGAGCCAACCCCAGAACAACAGCGACAATAGAATAACCACCGGGCTGAGATTCAATTGATCTCCCAGAACTTTCGGTGCGATGCCGTTACCGATGCCCAATTGAATCGATAAAAGCGCAAACAGGGTGAAAATGCCGGGCCATATGCTGGGATAAAATTGTACCAGTGCCAGAAGAATCGGAGGAATGGACGCGGCAATGGACCCCACGGTGGGAATAAAATTCAGAAAAAATGCCAGAGCACCCCAGGTAACCGCAAAATCCACCCCAATCAATTCAAGGACAAACCATACCAGGAATCCGGTAACGGAACTGATCAAAAACTGCAGCGATAAATAGCGCCGGATTTGGGCGGTTATGGAAAAGGTGATTTCGCTGAGTTGATTGGCTTTTTCCTGCGAAAACGATTTCAGAATTTTGTATTTGAAAAAAGGCTTGCCAAGTAGGATGAAAAACAGAAATACAACCACCAGCACCAGCTTGGAGGCAAATGAAAAAACAGATCCGGACAGGGTCATCAAAAAACGGCCGATACTCTGGCCCCAGTTGATTCCGGCAAGAGGATCAAAACCAAGATCCAGCCGGGCGGTCACGGTTGCGATCAACTCGGTCATGCGAGCATGATATCGCGGATAGGCCGCTGTAAAGGCTGAGATACGGGCATACAAAAAGGTGCCGGACAAATAAACGATACCCAGCAACAAAATCAGGATGATAACAACCGCCAGGGTCGTAGGGATTTTCCTTTGGGTCATGTAATTTACAACCGGACCTATAAGATATGAAAACAGCCAGGCAATTATCAGCGGCAATATAACCGGGGCCGCATATTTCAACACGACGCCGACGGCCACCAGCACCAATATACCCAGAAAAATCTGGGAAATCTTGTTTCTATCGATATCCACCATTGTTTAATTAATATCGCCCGATATATAAATGTGCAGCAACGTTTCAAAGTATTGCGGTCACTCAACCGCCTTTTTGATAAGCTCTATATCAAAATGTTACAGATTGCAATGGAATTGGGAAAATGAATTGAAAAGGTGACTTATTCCCGATCCTAAAAATACCTTGACATTGCCGTTGCTATCATTTTAAATATATCTAAAAAATATATGTGATCGAATTACTTATATTTAACAATGATTACAAATAATTGTAGAGAAAAACCGCTTTACAGCGACATTTTTGAAACCCTCAGAGACCGCATCGTTCACGGGGAATACCCCCCCGGTATGGGGTTGTCCGAAAAAGAGCTCTGCGGGGAATTCAATGTAAGCCGCACCCCTTTGCGAGAGGCGCTCGCAAAGTTAGAGGGCATGAAGCTGGTGACCGTCATTCCCCGCTTCGGCACCAATGTCTCACCCATTGATATTAATGAGATTCGGTGCGCCTTTGAGGTTAAAATAAAGCTTGAGGGTTTGGCCGTTGAACTGGCTGCTAAACGCATAGAAACCGCAGAGTTAAACGAGCTGGAAAGTATCATTGGACGGGTCGCTCAGCTTGAAGGAAACGGCAGGCACCGGCATCACCGTCTGATTGAAATTGAAGCCCGCTTTCATCGAATCATTCTTCAAGCAGCCCAAAATTCGATTCTGGAAGAATTCCTGGATAATCTCCATTATCGTTGTGCTCGCCTGTGGAGTTCTTCTCTCAGTGAGATAGTCCCGAACAGGGATATCCTAAGGCAGATGAGGAAGATATATACGGCGCTGAAAAACGGGGACCCGGATGCAGCCCGTCAAAATATGGAACAGCATGTCCAGTACTTCATCGAAAAGATTAAAATGCGTCTGCTTTGAATTTATCCGTTAACAATTAAACGTTCAGAAAGGAGGTAGTTACAATGAAAAAGTCATTTTACGCATTTCTCATCGCAGTTTTCGCTCTCGGCATCTTTTGTGGAGGTTTTTTAAATATTTCACCGGCCGCCGCGGCACAGGATATTGTTAAAATCGGGCTGTCGGCACCATTGACCGGTGACTGGGCCGAATACGGTAACAATTTTAAGCAATCGGTTACCATGGTGATAGATCGGATCAACCGTATGGGCGGCATTCATGGGAAAAAGGTCGTACTTGAAATTGCCGACAGCCGTGGCGATCCCAAGGAATCTGTTTTGATCGCCGAAAAATTTGTCGCAGATCCGGATATCATTGCCGAAATCGGTGATTTCAGCAGCTCCAGTTGCATGGCGGCAGCTCCTATTTATGAAAGAGCGAATATGACCCAGCTGTCTCCCACATCTTCCCATATGGGCTTTACTAAAAAGGGGAAAAACATGTTCCGCGTGGTTGCCACCCAGGGGTATGAAGGCCCGTACAATGCACGCTGGGCGGTCCAGGGGCTGGGCAAGAAAAAAATTGCCACCATTTACATCAACAATGACTGGGGAGTCGATGCCAATAAATACTTTACCCAGGAAGCTCGAAAACTTGGCGCCGAGATCGTGGCTGAGGAAGCATTCACACCCGGTGAGAAAGACTTCAGTGCCATTTTATCCAAGATCAAACGCCTGAAACCGGACCTGATCTATTTGCCGACCTTTTATGCCGATGCCGCTGCCATCCTGAATCAGGCCAAGCGCATCAGGTTTAAACCCGTGGTGCTGGCAAACAGCTCCCTGTTCTCTCAGAAAACCATTGATCTGGGCGGCGAAGCCGTGGAAGGCATCCTGATCCCCGCCAACTATTTTAGCTCGGATCCCAGACCTGCGGCTCAGGAATTCACCCGGGAATACAAGGCTCTTTACGGAGCCGTGCCCAATCAATTCGCTGCTCTGGCCTATGATGCCGCCAATCTGATGGTGGCCGCGCTGCAAAAGGCCGGGATTGACGATCGAGCCAAGGTCAAGGATGCACTGGTTTCCCTACAGGGTTTTCAGGGCGCAACCGGATCCATATCCTATGCCAACAGCCACGACCCGGAAAAAGAGCTGGTCAAGATCACTATTAAAGACGGCAAGTGGGTGTTGTATCAACCCTAGTGGCCTGCCTCTAAACGTTGCAGCATTGTTGGGGAGATTTTGCTTCTTATAGTGGAAAGATGAAGGATTGAGGAACTTGAGAATTGAAGGAATTCTATCTATTACCGAAATCCCAATAACTAAAACTTAACCGTGACAAGCTTTGGAAATGGACTTGCAAATCCTCTTTGAGCAATTTATCAACGGTATCACCCAGGGGAGTGTCTATGCACTGCTGGCCCTGGGCTTTACCATGATTTTCGGGACCCTTCGCATGGTGACCTTTGCTCACGGGGAAGTCTATATGATCGGGGCCTATGTCGGCTTCGAAATGATCAGACTGCTCTATCCCAGCTTTTTGCTGGGTCTGGCGGCAGCGCTTATCGCCACGGCCCTGCTGGGAATCATTATCGAAATTCTGGCCTTTCATTTTTTACGCGATGCCCCCCACGCTACCTCGCTGCTGGTCACCATCGGCATCTCCATCGTATTGGTGAATCTGGCCCAGCTGATCTGGGGTCCCGAAACCCATGGTTTGCCGTATTCACTTCTGGACAAGATGGATTATGGCGAAATTGAAGTCGGCGGCGTTTTTATCTCATATCTGCAGATGGCCGTACTGGGCATCACCGTGCTGCTGATGGCGTTGCTTTATTTGCTCATCAACAAAACCAAACTTGGGATGGTGATTCGGGCAACAGCCCAGGATTATGAAGCGGCATATGCCATGGGTGTTGGAGTTAACTCGATTTTCATGGTGGCTTTCGCCATAGGCTCTATGCTGGGAGGTGTTGCCGGCGTCCTTGTCGGAGTCTATTACAATATGTTCTATCCCACCATGGGGGGATTGTACGGCTTGAAGGCCTTCAGTGCCAGTGTTGTCGGTGGACTTACCAGCTTGCCGGGTGCAGTGATCGCCGGATTGCTTATCGGTATAGTGGAAACCTTTTCGGTGGAATTCGGCGCCTCCGGCTTTCGTCACATTTTTTCGTTCCTGTTTATGATTCTTATCCTGCTCTTCCGGCCGGGCGGTCTGTTCGGCGGCAAAGAACTTATCCATGCGCGGGGGGATTGATGTCGCGAACCCTGCGCTCCATGCTGGCAAACTCACCGTATCTTATTATTATTGCCCTGTTGGCGATCATTCCTGTTTTTGTCACCAATCTTTACTATATTCAGATCATGATCTTCATCGGGATCTACATCATCCTGACCTTAAGCTTAAACCTGTTAAACGGGTATGTGGGCCTGCTTTCCATCGGCCATGCCGCGTTTTACGGCATTGGCGCCTATGCTTCGGCAAAACTGGTCATGGACGCCGGCCTGCCCTTTCCCCTGGCCATGCTGGGCGCCGGAGCCGTGGCCGGCATCGCCGGCTACCTGATTGCCAAGCCCACCCTGCGTCTTTCCGGGATCTACATGACCCTGGCAACCCTGGGTTTTAACATGATCTTTTTTCTATTACTGCAAAACTGGATGAGTTTCACCAATGGCCCCCTGGGAATCATGGATATTCCTCCCCCGAACATTTTCGGCTACAAAATCGAAACCCGCGTCCAGTACTATTACTTTATCTTTTTTCTGGTCCTGCTGACTGTCGTCAGTATGCATCGCCTGATGACCTGCCGGTTCGGCCGCGCCCTGGTCAGTATCCGTGAAAATGAACTGGCGGCCGAAGCAATGGGAGTCCATACCACTCGATACAAAATACAGGCCTTTGTGCTGGCCGCTTTCTTTGCCGGCATCGCCGGTAGTTACTATGCGCACTTTGTCAAGTATATCAGCCCGGACAGCTTTTATATTTATGAGTC
>JAJRVC010000121.1 GCA_024277475.1 Deltaproteobacteria bacterium | reverse complement strand
CGGCAAACCAGGGTTTTTTATCAATGGTCACCAGAAAATCCACTTCTTTTTTTTCTATACTTCTAAGATAATATAATCTTGCCCTGTATCCCTCATAATCCTGGAGAAAATGCACAAGTTTGAGGAGATGAGACGCAACGCAATTTTCATATCTTGCCGGTTCTTGATCGATTTCCGACCAATCCCATAGATAAAGCTTGGCCTCAATAAAATTTGCTTATAAGCAAAATTTATTTAAACTATTTTTGCTTACAGGTTAAATTTTACTTGCTGTTATTTAACACGGAGTAACAGGCGACGGCCTCTTTTATAGTTGAAAATTGCAATTCAAGAATATAAGAATGGATCTGTTTTTCCATTGTATAAGCCGGAGGGTAAACAACATTTTGGATTCGGCCTGACGAAGCTGATGCTTTTGGCGTAAATTCACAGCCCAAATGCAGTCCAGCGACGAGAATACAACCTTGAACCCCTGAACCTTTGAACCCGTAAACGCCTACGTGCAGGAATTGAAAGATTCACCATGAACGAAGCAACACTAATTGAGAAACTTCTGAAAATCGAGGCCCTGTTCTCAGGTGCCGCCATGGAAGGAGAACGGGCATCCGCCGGTCTGGCCAAGCAACGCATATTACGGCGGCTTGCCGAATTGATCCCTGAAGACCCGCCGGTTGAATACAAATTCACTTTTCGTGACATGTGGTCCCACAAGGTCTTTATGGCATTGCTGCGCCGCTATGGCTTAAAGCCTTATCGCTACCACGCCCAGCGTTATACCACCGTGATGGTTCAGGTGCCGAAGCGGTTTGTGGATGAAACCCTCTGGCCGGAGTTTCAAAAAATCAACTCGGAGTTGAACGCATATCTGCAGGAAGTCACCGACAGGGTTGTAAAACAGGTCCTTCAC
Organism: Deltaproteobacteria bacterium; assembly: GCA_024277475.1. Next base: position 4,440 of record JAJRVC010000121.1, on the reverse strand, counting down.
GAAGACGCCTCGGATGCAGTCGTGGTCGATCGACCTTTGGAAATTGAAATGCACCCCGATCAGAGATCGAATTCAGAAAAACCGGAAACCTCTGAGGACAGCCAATCAGAGGCATCCACCCATCCGGTTACCCCAAGGAAAAATAAAAAGGGCAAGAAACGCAAAAAAAAGAAAAAACGGAGACGTTAGCGTCCGGCACCCACCATCCGGGCCAACGATTGGGCCATGTTGTCAAGAAAGGCCTCATCCGGAATCGAAATCGTCATTTTGAGGCTGCCGTCTTCTTCTTTTTCCATACAATCGCTCAGTTTGGCCTTAAAGGCACCGGCCAGTCGAGCCGCCTCCTCGGATTCGTCCCTGTCGGAAAGCATTTCACCGATAAAAGCAAACGCCGCCCCGACCAGTTGCCCGCCGGCAGAAGCGATCTTCTCCTTCCTTGCCAGAACCTGTGCTTCTTTTTCAACCCGTTCTTTCATACTTTCATCTTCGGCCGCCGCCGGTTTCTCGCCCAGCAAGATCTCCAGCCGCCGCTTCAGCTCCTCCATGCCGGCCGCCATGTCGACTTCGGCTGTATCGGAATCAGGATCGAGCACCGCCAGCGAGAGCTCGTGCTTGGCCGAAAGGGATGCCAGAAGGTTTTCCTCCAGGGTATCTTTGGTCACCAGCAAAAACACCTGGACCGGCCGTTTTTGCCCCATGCGGTGAGCCCTGCTGATGCGCTGTTCAAGGACGGCCGGATTCCAGGGCAAATCGACATTGATGACAGTATTAGCCGCCTGGAGATTCAGACCGGTGGCACCGGCATTGGTTGTGATAAAAAGTTTGCAATCAGGATCCTTTTGAAACTGATGCATGAGTCCCTGCCGTTTTTTCTGGGGCACCGAACCGTCAAGTCGGACATAATTCAGGTTCTGCTTTTCCAGCAGTGGCTCAATTAGGTTCAGCATGGTCGTCCATTCGGAAAACAGAACGATTTTGCGGTCTTCTTCGGCCATCAACTGGTTCAGCAACTGGTTGAGCTCCTCCAACTTGCTGGAATATCCCGGCCCCTGTTTGTCCACCAGAAAAGTGCTGTTAGCGCACATTCTGCACATCAGCAACGCTTTTTGAAGCCTCAGTAAATCCATCTCCGTCAGGTATTTTTTTTGAATAATGGTCTGGATTATCTGGCGGTGGCCCTTTTGCAGATCCAGCTGCTCTTCGGTGGGCGGGATTCTCAAAACCTTAGTGGTGCGCGGGGGCAGCTGTTTGATGACCCCTTTGCGGGTGCGGCGCAGCAACAGCGGCTTGAGTTTCGACCGCAGTTCGTCCAGGTTCTTGTAACCCAGCAACTTTCCTTTGTCGTCGACGACCTTATGCCGGTTGAAAAACCGGAAGGCCGGCCCCAGTCGTCGGTCGTCGATAAATTCCACCACCGAAAAAAGATCATCAAGCCGGTTTTCAAGGGGTGTCCCTGTCAGCACCAGGGCAAACGAAGATTTCAAGGCTTTGATCACCCGGCTCGTTTTGGCCTCCCAGTTTTTAATGCGTTGCGCCTCGTCGAGGATAATCAGATCCCATCTGACCCGCTCGATGGACAAAAAATCCCGCAGCACCTGCTCGTAGTTACATACGGTAAAAAAGCTGTCGCTGTCATATTGCGCCGGACGCTCTTTGGCGCTGCCCAGAACAAGCCGGCAACTGCGATTGCTGAACCGTTTGATCTCGATGCGCCATTGGGATTTCAGGGAAGCCGGGCAGATCACCAGCACTTTGGCGACAGAGGCATGGCGGGATAGAAGCTCGGCCACACCGATGCCCTGGATGGTTTTGCCGAGCCCCATGTCATCTGCCAGGACCGCCCGGCCGGCGCCGGCGGCAAAGGCGATACCGTCCAGCTGGTAGGGAAGCAGTTCGGTATTCAGCAGGGTCTTGCGCAGTGGGTGATTTTTGGGGTCTTTACGGATTTCGGTGACGGTTTCGGACATGCGCTCCTGAAACAGCTTTTGATTGATGTATTCTTCGGCATCCGGGTAAATGATTACCTCGGCACCGAGTCTTTCCACCCGGCGGATGCTGCGAATCAGTTCTTTTATGTTTCGGATCGTTTTTCCTTTATACGGCGCAAGGTGCTTGGCGATCTCCCGGGAAAGGTCATTCGGAACCAGCAGGCCAAGCTGCAGGCCCCTGTCGTAGCGCAGGTATACACAAATGTCTTTGATTTCTGCAGACGTTTCCCGAACTGCCTTTTTAAATTTCCTCCCGACTTTATCCAGGGAATATATAATGTGTTTACAGGTTCCGAGAGTATTTTTACGAAAATCCGGGCACGAACAGAACGACTCCCCCGGCTCCCAACCCCTAAGTGCAATTCGATAACTTTTGCCGGACGCATAACTGGTAATGATGTAATCAGTCCATAGCTCACGTGGGTTCATGGACTGTAAGCGCATTTTTTCTTTCTGCGCTCTTTCCGTGCGGTCGGCAAGCGCCTGTTTGATGAGGGCCTCCTCACTCAGGCTCTCCATGGGAACCCTTTCAGGCGGCGGTGCCGATAGCCCCAACGAGAGCTTTTCCTCCAGGATCAGCGAAAGAGCCGCACCCTGATGCTCACAGGCAACAGAACAGGCACTGCAGCCAATGTGCAGGCGTTTGGGTTTCATGGGGTCCAGGGTAATTTTGACCTTGGCGTCTCCCAGATCCAGCCGGAACCTTTTGGCATTGAGCGTTACCCGCTCAAACAGGTCGATGTCATATTTCCCGCCCGCCATTATCAGCTGTTTGCCCTGGGCACCCAGCAGCTTACAGGCCTGGATATAAGAAAGATGGGAAAGCTTATCCTTTAGCGTGATCATAGTGGCAATTCCTTTGCGCTTGCGAGTCTTAGACGGTCAGGCAGCGGAGCCGGCCGGGTCGGCAATCTGCTACCCTTGCTTATAAATCTTAAATCTTACCAACTTAACAAATTTATAGAGTTTTCAAAGTTTACAATTAGCCTTCATAGCGCTATATGTCAACTTTTAGTGTTGGAACGTTGAACCCCGAACCACTCAACCTGTCTCCCCCCTGTCCTTTATCTTGTCCAATTTAGTAGACCTGATTTTACTGAATTTCCCAGCACACGTAAATTCGTCGCTGAGTTAAAGAGTTTCTCACACAACTTACATTTTCTATATCTTACAATTTCGCTGGCCTTGAAACCAATGTATGAGGCCATATTCGTCAGACCCATGGTTCTGATAAGGTTATACAAAATATTTTTTTCTTTTTTCTGCAACAGCGCGTCGATACTATAGTCCCTGTGGTTGCCCAGATAGAAAAAGCCTGTTTCCGTGAAGTGGGTTCCTGCATCACAGCAGGCAAACATATCAAGTTCCGGGGAAAGATAGGGATTCATCGAACATAGGTTGGGCTGGTAGTCTGTAAAAATCCCTGAACGATTGAATCCTTTTGCGCGACCCGAATATATCAGCGGTTCCGGGAAAAACTTAAAGTCGCTGTCTCGCAAAAACTGCTCGAACGCGTCATCCTGTTTTGAAAAATCAGTCACAAAAGAAATAAAATAATCGAGACCATACTTTTTACAACTATATACTGCGCGAGCAATGTTCTCACGATTGATATTTTTTTGATGTCAACGACTGCAGCTGATTCTTAATTGTGATAACCCGCTCTGCACCAGTTCGGAGACCATATTATCCGAACGCTGCCGATTTCCAGCCCAATGGCCATTCGTGACAACTCTTGAATAAATCCCATATTTTCTGCACAGCCGAATAAGATGATTGATTTCACTAAAAAATAACAACGGTTCGCCGGCTGTAAAGCTTATGCCGGTCACATTGCAACCGGCTATTTCTTCGATAATTGCTTTGGCTGTATCAAAAGGCATTTTGGAATTTGGGGACGTATCATCAGCGGCAACACAGTGGTCACACTTAACATTGCACTGGGTTGAATATCCAAATGCTATTTGGCGTATTTCATTCATGCTTGATATCTGTTTTTGACTATGAGCCGGATTTTTAGAGCATGTATGATAGCGGAAAGTCGCAGCAAAATGCAATAAAGGAATATTCGATGAAATTCTGTTCTGTGAAAAATTTTACACAACTTTAGTTATGATTTTACCCATTTGGAAATAATGTAGCGAAGCCATTGACGATGTAAGCATTTAAAATTCAATCAAATATATTCAAGAAAATAATATGGCATAATTTCTGCATTAGTTATTGTGGTTAGCAGGTTAGAAGAGTTCCGGAGTTGTTTTTAATTTTTAAAATTAGAACGATGCTGTTTTTTTCACCGAATCCTAACACTGCAGACAAAACCATGTGAGACATTGCGGTCTCCGAAGGTTATAATACAGGCCGGAGGAATTGAGGTGAAAAATCGCAGGCTTCTCGGGTGTACGTGCAACGGCATCACGGGATGCTATCCAAGGCTTCTGGAACTCTTTCT
>JAJRVC010000120.1 GCA_024277475.1 Deltaproteobacteria bacterium | reverse complement strand
CCAGAGTACCCACCAGAACCAGAACGGCTGTCATAAAATTGAGCGTCAAAATGATCGGGAAATCCCGCGCCAATATAGCTTCATATCCAAGCCTTCCCATTCCCGGCCAGGAAAAAATCTGTTCAAAAATAACGGAACCGCCAATGAGTCCGGGAAGGGTCAATCCAAACATCGTGATAAATGGCAACAGGGCATTGCGTAATCCGTGACGGTAAATAACCTGATCCTCCGGCAGACCTTTTGCGCGAGCGGTGCGCATATAGTCCTGATGCAATACCTCCGACATTTGTGACCGCACATAACGCGACAGAACAGCCGTGCCCGCGATCGCCGACATCAATGCCGGAATGGTCAAATGCCAGACACGGTCCATCGACTGGAATAAAAATGATGCATCTTCCAGTCCGAAAGTCCTCATCCCTAAAACAGGCACGTTGAAAGTTTTCACCATAAAAATGATTACCAGATAGGAAAGGAAAAATCCGGGAATGGAAATCAGGGCATAGGAAATAAAAGTGCTGGATCGGTCAAAAGTCGAGTCGCGGTGAACCGCCGCACGAATGCCTACCGGAAACGCCAGACACCAGGTGATAAAAGTAGCAATGACAAATAGCGGCAAAGAATTAAGGAACCGTTCCCAGATTTTCCCCATGACCGGCTGATTGTCTTTGAACGATTTCAACTCGCCGGTAAACAGGTCTTTCACCCAATAGATATATTGCGTATACAAGGGTTCATCCAGATGGAATGCGGCACGGATGCGCTGGATGTCCTCCGGTTTCATGCGCGGGTTGGAAGGGTCCACCAGCGCCGGTTCGCCGGGTGCCAGATGGACGATCGCATGTGAAATAATAGAAATGAATATCAGCAGGATGATCCGCTGCCAGACATTGCGTAAAATAAAATTGACCACTATTGCCTCAACTACCGGTAAAAAGTTATACTTTCAGACATGGACATTCTACAACTCAGCCACTATCTCGACAACCTGCTGGAAATCAATTCCATTCGCGATGCACCTCACGCTCTGAATGGATTGCAAATTCAGAATCGCGATGAAATAAAAAAAATCGGCCTGGCTGTCGATTTATGTCAGGCCACGATAGACCTCGCCATCGAAAAACAATGCCAGATGTTGTTCGTGCATCATGGCGCGTTTTGGTCGGGACTGCAACCGATTCGCGGTAAGCACTACGAAAAACTTTCGACCATGATGCAAGCTAATCTCGGGCTCTACTCCGCACATATTCCTTTGGACCTGCACCCGGTCCATGGCAATAACCGGGCGCTGGCCGATTTGATCGGACTTGAAAACCTCGAGCCTTTCGGCGAATACGAGGGTGTGAAAATCGGATTCAAAGGTTCGCTCTCCGCAATCTCTGCAGAAAAACTCGGCGAAGTGCTTGAAGTAAAACTCGGCTCTAAGGTAAATGTAATCGGCAACGGAGAAATTAAAACCATCGGACTCGTCACCGGAGGTGCCGCAGACATTGTCCGGCAAGCAATACAAGAAGGCCTCGACTGTTACATCACCGGCGAAGGTGCCAACCACCATTTCCACGAAGCCACAGAAGGCAACTGTATACTGATCTTTGCCGGACACTACGCCACGGAAACCGGAGGCGTGAAATCGGTCGGCAAACACTTGCAAGAAAAATTCGGCATCGCCAGCGAGTTTTTGCATTACCCCACAGGGCTTTAGTTGGAAAAAATACAATCCTCCCCTCTTATGAGGAGACCTTTGCATAAGTCGGAAAACAGAAAAGCGAGATGCTTCGACAAGCTCAGCATGACAAATTTGAGGGCTTCTCGAATTGTCACCCTGAGTTTGTAATATTTTACCTTAGCCTTCATGCCCCGAATTGGGGTATATCGAAGGGTCTCGGGGTTATGCAAAGGTCTCCTCATAAGAGGGACACTCATTGAGTGACGGTTGGGAGGGGTGTGGATTGCCGTTGGTTCTGGCAACAATTAATCCAACCCTCCCCAGACCCCTCCCTATGAAGGGAGGGGATTTATTTTTCAATCGAAAAACAAGATAAATCATTTCTCACATTGATTTCAATATCGCGTTCAGGCCTGTTCGGTAATCGGGGTACTTGAGTTTTACTCCCAACTCTTCTTTAATTTTTTTATTACTCACCCGCTTGCAGGTCTGGTAAAACCCACGCGCTGTTTCCGACAACGAGGCAGATTCAAACGGGATCAATGGAGGCGGCGAAACCTGCAAAAGCTCACAGGCATATTCAACGGCTTCAGCAGGCGGAGAGGGGTGATCATCACTGACATTATATATTGCTCCCGGTTGCGGATTTCTTATGGAGGCTTCCAGAGTTTGCGCCAGATCTTCAACATGGATGCGGGAAAAAACCAGTCCTGACTTTTCGATGCGCCGCGCACGCCCCTGCTTAACCGAAACAAGCAGGTTTCTGCCGGGGCCGTAAATGGCCACACAACGAAACACCATGACCGGAAAGCCCTTTTGCTTCCCCAGGTTTAGCCAGTCTTTTTCCGCTTGCACACGCCGCAAATTGAGTTCTGTTGCCGGTTGCAAAGACGAAGACTCGTCCACCCATTCCCCCTGAGTATCGCCATAAACTCCGGTGGATGAAACATATCCAATCCATTCAAGGTTTTTGCATTGTGCAATTTTCGAAGAAAAATTTTCCAACACCACATCGCCCGAAGGTTGTGGCGGAATTGTTACCAATAAGTGAGTGGCTTTATCCAAGGCATCACAGATTTCCTGGGTCGCGAAAGTGCCATCGAACGGAAGCATGGATAAATTTCTCAACGAATCTTTTTGATCCATTGCACGACAGGATCCCGAAACCTTCCATTTTCTTGTGTTCATCCTGCGTGCCAAAGCTTGTGCGGCAAAGCCGAAACCAAAACAAAACAGGTTTTTGATTTTTTCGGACATGATCTGTTTCGAGGGTTGTACGGGAAAAATACAGAGACAAAAATCAGGGGACCTGTTTAATCGGAAGAGTCACCTGAAACACCGATCCTTCATTTTTCGAACTGACGACTTTTAGTTTTCCGTGGTGGCGGTCAACAATTTTTTTGCAGATGGCCAGGCCAATTCCACTGCCCTCATATTTGCTTTTGCCATGCAAACGAACAAAGGGCTGGAAGATGCTAGCGTTATGTTGGGGGTCAAGGCCAAT
>JAJRVC010000119.1 GCA_024277475.1 Deltaproteobacteria bacterium | reverse complement strand
CATTGGGTGTTTGATCCAACGCATTGCCCCATTGAATTGCGGCCGAATCAGCAGCGGCAAAGCATCTGGCGATTTTCCGAATTTGCGCCGCCGGCACCCAGGTCTTTCCAACTAATTTTTCGGGGGCATAGTCGTCTATAAATTCACGAAGCCTGTTGAATCCGATGGTCCAGTGGTCGACAAAATCCCGGTCGTAGAGATTTTCTTTGATGATCACATGGATCATTGCCAGAGCCAACAGTCCGTCACTGCCGGGTCGCGGCTTGAGCCACCCGACGGAGCGGGAGACCAGCGGAATCCTCCGGGGGTCGATAACGATAATTTGGGTCCCGTTTTTGAAGGCACTGCCATATTTTGCTTTAACGCGACCGGTTTCAGAATATGCGCTATTTCTTCCCCAGACCACAAGACACCTGGGTGGGTGGTCGAAATCAATGACCGCATTCCGACCGTAGGTATATTTGGCAGCCATCTGTCTGACGACATCGCAGACACTGTCAACATTCACAATATTCGGCGTTCCCAGTGCCGAAGCAAATCGTTTGATGAAGTGCCGGTCTAACCCTCCCTTTTCGGCGCCGATATACAATAGAATCGACTCCGCTCCGAATTGTTTTATATAGCTGCCAAGCTTTTGTCGAATGATAGCAAGCGCCTCACCTATGGTTATTTGCTGCCATTTCCCTTTTCCCTTTTTCCCGATGCGCCTTAAGGGATGCTTGAGACGATCCGGATGATATATCAGTTCAGGCAGCGCCCGGCCCTTTGGGCATATATTTCCTTTATTTAAAAGGCACTCCGGATCACCCCGGATATCGGAAACCTTCCCGCCGCTTACCGTAACCCGTATGCCGCAGGTCCCGCCACAAAGTCGTCCACAAAAGGTCTGAATACTATCTGGCATTTTTACACGCGACTCCTAATCAGAAACAAATTGATGGTGAAACTCTTCCCTCCTGTCTTTGCGACACCGCGATGATGCACATCGGCCCATCGCATCGCACAAACAATCGCATTGAACAAACAGGGGTGGGTCCCTCGATCGATATTAAGGGATAAATGACGCAACGATCAAGATTGACCCTGCTGCATGTAGCTTTCCAAACGTCCGACTGCCAAGGATAAACTAAGGGTCAGCAAAAGATACAGGACCGTGATGGTGATCCAACATTCAAAGGTGAGATAGGTAGCGGCCATCAGCTCCATTCCCTGAAACGTCAACTCCGGAATCGATATAATTGAAACGACGGCTGAATCCTTTATCGTGGAAATAAATTGGCCGGCCAGCGGGGGGAGGATTCTTTGTACGGCCTGCGGCAGGATGATATAACGCATTTGCTGCCACCAGGATAACCCGAGGGCATAGGATGCCTCCCACTGACCCTTTTCAATAGATTGAATACCTGCCCGGACAATCTCCGTGATGAAAGAAGCCTCAAAAATGGCCAGAGTGATAAGCGCCGAAATGAAGCCGGTAAACTGGGACGGGGGCGCCAGGATAAGGGATAGAAATGCCTGGGTGTCTGCGGAACGGGATCTGATAAAATCTTCCACACCTAAAATCGGCAGGATCTGGTCGCTGACAAAAAAATAGAAAATAAAAATCAATACAAGCGGCGGGGTGTTGCGGATCAGCTCTACAAAGGTCCGACCGATCAGCCGTTTGAATAGGCTGTGACTGATGCGAAACAATCCCATCGCTGTACCGATGAGGGTTGCGAGAATGGTCGCCCAAAAGCTCAATCGAATGGTGGTAAATAGCCCCTGTATAAGGAGGTTGGGAACCCACCGACCGCTTTCTGTGTCAAAGCGAAAGAGGTACTGCGGGATGGTTCCCCAGCTCCATTTGTAATTAAGCCCCACCTTGACCCTGTAAACGAGGTAGACTGTTATTACAAGCAGGAGTATGCCTACCACGAGGTCAAGGGGGGTAAATAGCCCTTTCTTCCTTTGCCACATCTTCTGAACCGACTCCCTTATATCGAGAAACAGGTTTGAGGCGCCCGGGGCTCTGTTTCATTCCACACGGGCGCCTGATGCGATTATTGAACCTGGCTTTGCCAATCCGTTGTTTCAAACCAGTAATGCTGGCGGTCCTTCAGCCAGCCCTCGGCCTCTACGATGGTGATCCAGGTATTAAAGAAATTTAAGGCATCCGGATCGCCTTTGCGCATGGCAAATCCGATCGGCTCTTTGGTAAAGGTGCCCTTAATCGGCAGGAAAAGCTTGTCGGGGTATTTAGCGACCTGGAACAGGGGTCTCGGAGCCGATCCGATGGCGGCATGAACCTTGCCGTTGATCAACTCCTGATAGACCTGAGAATTGTCGTCAAACAGACGAAGTTTGGCTTTAGGCATAAATTTTCTGGCAGCCACCTCCGCCGTTGTACCGAGCCGGGCGGAAATCGTCACATCCGGGCGGTTGAAATCTTCGAGGCTGCTGAAGCCTTTGGCAAGCTCCTTGTGTGCGGCCATGGACATTCCCGAATACTCATAGGGAAGGCTGAAGTTGACCTTCAGGGCCCGTTGCGTACGGAGTCCCATGCTGCCGATGATTACATCGAATTTTCCGGTCAGAAGCGCCGGAATAATTCCCGACCACTTCGTCGGAACAAATTCCGCCTTGACCCCCATATCCTCGGCCAGACGTGTTGCGACCTCAATTTCATATCCGATCCATTTGCCGGTTTTATCTTTCATGGCCCACGGTACGAATGTCGACATACCGACACGCAAGACGCCGCGCTTAACGATCTGGTTAATGACACTCTCTTTGGCCAGATCCTGCTGGGCCTTACCACCAAATGCCACGGTCGTCAAATAAACAGCCATCACAAAAACCATCACTGCGGATAACCCCAATTTCGGTGCTTTCATAACCTACCTCCTTTAAAGTGAATAAATGATTTTTGAACAAGACCGGGGGAAGTCCCGATCCGGATCGTTCGTCAGATTAGAGAATCTGACTGAGGAAAAGTTTTGTTCGCCTTTCTTCCGGATTGGAAAAGAAGTGCTCAACGGTCCCCTCCTCGACAATTTGCCCATCTTCGATGAATATCACCCGATCACTTACCTCCCTTGCAAAACCCATTTCGTGTGTCACGACCACCATGGTCATTCCCTCTTTGGCAAGGGTCTTCATGACATCCAACACTTCTCCGATCATTTCCGGGTCCAGGGCACTGGTGGCTTCGTCAAAAAGCATCACCTTGGGCCTCATGGCAAGGGCTCTCGCAATGGCCACCCTCTGTTGCTGCCCGCCGCTGAGTTGTCCGGGGTAGCTGTCGATTTTCTCTGGGATACCAACCTTGCGGAGCAAATCCATGGTGGCTTCCATAGCCTCTTTCTTTGATTTTTTTCGCACCAGGCGCTGAGGAAGGCAGACATTTTCAAGCACCGTCATATGGGGAAAAAGATTAAAGAGTTGAAACACCATTCCCACCTCTTTCCGGATCTCCAACCGGTTTTTCTGGTTGTCATCCAGTGGAATTCCATCAATCACAATCGTACCGCTGTTGATTTCCTCAAGTCCGTTAAGGCATCGCAGGAACGTCGATTTTCCTGAACCCGAGGGGCCGATGATCACCACAACCTCCTGGCGGCGTATCTTGGTGCTGAAATCGCGAAGTGCGTGGACACCATTGGGAAACGTTTTGTTGATTCTGTCTACTTTGATCATATAAGAATTTTTACCGTTTTCCACTGTGAATAATCTCCTGCCGGATCAAGATGCAAGCTTGAACCGGTTCTCCACAAAGTTGACCAAAAAAGATAAGGTCGTTGTAATGAGAAGGTAGATGGCTGCTACCGTAAACCATACTTCAAAGGTCAGAAACGTTTCTGAAACCAGTGCATTCCCCTGCATGGTGAGGTCGTAAATGGCGATGGTGCTCACCAGAGCCGAGTCCTTGATCAGTGAGATGGTTTGGCTTGTCAGTGGGGGTAGAACCCGTCTGAGGGCCTGGGGAATGATGATATAGCGATAGGTGTGAAAAAGGCTGAACCCCAGGCTGTAAGCGCCTTCCCACTGCCCCTTATGGATGGAGACGATGCCGGCCCGGATCATCTCCGAAATGTAGGCGCCTTCGAAAAGGCTCAGTGCCATAACCGCTGAGGTAAACGCATTGATATCCAGTATCGGGGATAGAACGAAGTATATGAAAAACAGCTGAACAAGGAGCGGTGTGTTCCGGATGAGTTCAAGGTAAACTCTGGCAACCGTTTTTGCCAGAATGGAATTTGATAGGCGGAAAAGGGCGATCACCAATCCGATCGTAAACGCTAGGACCAGACTTATGCTGGTAATCTGGAACGTTACCATCAGGCCGTCCAGAAGCGGGCCGGCAATGAATTCCCCCTTATCAAAGGTGAAGATATATTTGGGGATCCGATACCATTGCCAGATGTATCCCATTTTTTCGCCGCCCCGGGCCACAAACCAGATGACCCCGAAAATGACCAACCCAAACTTGAGCAGGTGCATTGCGGGAGAGCGCATGGTTTTCAAAAAGGCTTTTTTCATGGAATTCAAAAAGGCTATTTTTTCAGACAACCTCGTCTAATTTTATATAATATAGGTGCCCATCCACTTAAATTACTAATTGCGGACGGGCACTAGTTAGCTGGTTTATACTTTCAGCATTTTTCCGATTGGTGAAAGAGACTTCCCAAAATAACTGCCGCAGAACTCTTTCTTCGTTCCCTGCAAATGGGCAATGACAGCCTCATCGACTCTCCGATCGTCTTTACATTCAATGGCTTTAATAATCCGGGTGTGTTCTTCGTCTCGATCCCGGCCCTTGCCTCGATGGAGAAAGTTGTGGAACCGTATCATGTTGAAATGAGGCGACAACAGGTCATAGGCGTCACTGAGTTTGCGGTTTTTTGCCGATTTGATGATCACCCTATGAAACTGGTTATCTAAGACCATGTAGTTCCAATATCCATTCGGCTCCAGGGCAACTAATTTTTTATGGATAGAATAGAGTTTGGTGATCTCCTTTTTTGTGATTCTCGCGACCACAAACGGTACAGCGCCCCTTTCGAGGATCATGCGATAATCCATTAAGGTTTTTATTTCATCGACCGTTATCTCCGTAACATAAGTGCCGCTACGCGAAACGATCTTCAAAAATCCCTCACCGTTCAAACGACCGATGGCCGCCTTGATGGGGCTCAGACCGATGCCGGTCTCTTCTTTTATTTTTTGGATTTCCAGTTTTTGACCCGGCGCGTACTCAAGAGTGAGTATTCTTCTCTTGATCAACTGGTAAATTTTTTCGTTCATACTTTTGGGGAAGGTACCCATATAGATATCTGAAATATTATTTTGATATATCAGTTTGATTACATCTATCAAACTCAAAATTCTGTTGTCAACAATAAAATCAATTATCTATCCTCTTTAAGGTTTGATTCCACATCCGATACGGGTCCCAAATCATCGGCTTTTTCGCTTGACTTTAGTTCACCTTTTTGTCATAGATTTGCCCCAATGATATGAATCCTTAATTGCCACGGAGAAAAAAGATGACCTATCAGTACCATCATCTTCATTTAATCTGCAGCGATCTCGAGAAAATGGAGCATTTTTTTGTCGATATCCTGGGCGCAACGGTTACGGATCGGCAACAGTCGACTTCCGGCGCACGGGACATCGTCTTAAACGATACCGTCTATATAAACCTCGGAGGACAGCTCATCTGCCTTCGTTCTGAAGTTGTCGGAGAGGATATCACCGCCGACTCCACGCAAAAGCGGTTTGGCTACGATCATTTCGCACTGTTGGTGGAAAACATCGATACTGCTTATGAAAACCTGAAATCAAAAGGCATTCCCTTCACCGCGGCTCCCCGAAATGGGAAGAAAGCACGTGTTGCCTTTTTCAAAGGTCCGGACAACATCGCGATCGAGCTTTTCCAGCCCCTGAACTGATTCCCACACATTATTGAGTTTATCCGGCATCTATGTCAGTCAGGCATCATCGGAAAAATCTAAATGCCTCACAATATCCTGATGAGAAGAGGAAGTATCGATATCGTGACGGCAATGCAGATCGATATCTGACAGTTTCGCCAACACGGCCCTGATCGCCTTCGGGAATTCGCAGACCGTCTTCCGGACAGCCATCTCCTCCATCAGTTCTTCCATTTCAGGGATCATTCTTTCAGCGTGAACCGCAACGCTGGACATATACCTGTCAGCAACCGTCCAAAATGTCTTACCGAACATGTCTTCAAGGAAATAATCCACTTCGGATTCAACTCCTGAGGCTTTAGCAAATGCGTACAATTCAATGAGCAGGGTGGAAAGGCCTTTCCCCCATAGGCTCTTGACCATTTTTACAACTGCCGGTTTTTGGGACGAATCACCGACTGCCCGGACCTGGAATCGGAGCGATTGTAAAAAACTGCAGACATCACGGGCTTTATGGCCGCCGAGCAATATGGGGACCTTGAATCCGGCCGCGGCAATGGGGGTCATCAGGGCCGCCTTAACGAATTGTCTCTTCTGCTTGGCAAAGATATTTGAAATGATTGCCGTTGTTTTTGGAGAGATATTGTTGCAGTCGATAAAGACCGTATCTTCTCTCATAGAAAGAGCACTTCGGCCGGCGACATCGACTGCAACAGCCGGACTGTTGCACGAAAATATCAGGTCGGCCCAGCCGTTCAGTTCCTCCAACGCGTTAAAAAGAGAAACGTCCTTTTTTTCTGCAATATCCTGAATTCTCCCCGGGTCTTCATCAAAGGCGGCTTTCCGGATGGTTGAAGGAGGGAAGCCGTCGGCCAAATTGGAGCCAACCTCTCCGAAACCGATGAAACCGATTCGCTTCATAATGGATGCCTATACGTGGTATACGGGCGTAAGCCAGGGTTGATACGCCGGATGTCGTCCTCGAACGACATTTCCATAAATTTCATGGACCGCTTTTGTCACGGGTCCGACCTGTCCCTCTCCGATCGTACGTTGATCGATGGATACGACCGGAATGATTTCAACGGCGCTTCCACAGAGAAACGCCTCATCTGAAATATACATCTCCGTGCGGTCGATTTCTCTGATCGACGTTGTCAAGTTCATCTCCTTTTCAAAGAGTTCGATGAGTGTTTGCACCGTTATACTTTCCAAAACATCAGAAGTATAAGAGGCCGTGGTCGGTACCCCGTTGCGAATGATGAAAAATGCCGAAAGAGAAGATTCAGCCACCTTTCCTTTCTCGTTGAGCAAAATCGCATCATCGTAGCGATCCCCTTTT